>NZ_JABXWS010000058.1:0-119943 GCF_015594425.1 Novosphingobium sp. HR1a | reverse complement strand
GACGCCCGCTCCCGTTTCGGCCGCCGACCGCGCGGGGCGTGCCCGTGTCTCGGGCTTCGATGCGCTCAACGACGGCAACCTCGGCTCGGCGGCCTCGCAGTTCCAGCGCGCGCTTGGCGTCAACCGCCGCGATCCCGATGCGCTCGGCGGGCTGGGTCTCGTGCGGCTGCGCGAGGGGCAGTTCGCCGAAGCGGCCAGCCTGCTCGAACAGGCTTCGGCGAATGGCAAGGCGAGCCAGTGGGCCGAGGGCCTTTCCGCTGCGCGCTTCTTCGCCGGGGTGGACGAGACCAAGGGCCTGATTGCCCAGAACCGCCTCGCCGAAGCGCAGAGCCGCGCCGAACAGCTGGCGCGCTCGGGCTACAAGGAGCCCGGCCCGGCGCTCGAACTGCTGGCCGACGTCTACGAGCGCCAGGGCCGCTATGCCGACGCCGCCGACCTCTATCGTCAGGCCGCGCAGGGCGGTACGGCTGCCGACGACAAGCGCCTGCAGCTGCGCGCCGCGCGCGGCCGGGCGCTCGCCGCCGCCGAGCGCGGTGACGACTTCGGCGCCGTGCGCGAGTTCCAGCAGGGCCTCGTCATCGACCCCAGCGATCCGTGGATTCGCTACGAATTCGCCCAGTTCCAGATCGAGCGCGGCCGCGTGCCAGAAGCGGAATCGCTGATCCGCTCGCTGGCGACCAGCGGCAATGCCGACTCGCTCTATGCCGCCGCGCTGCTCAACAACGACCTCGGCCGGGCGAGCGAGGCCGACCGCCTCATCACCATGATCCCCGAGACGCAGCGCACCGCGCCGATGCGCAATCTTGCGCTCAGCGTGAAGACTGACGCCGCCATCGCCCGTGCCAAGGCCATGGCGGCCAGCGGGCAGGGCGCGCAGGCGGTGGGCGGGCTGCGCCAGCTCGGCGCGATGGCCTCGATCCCGGCGGGCAAGCAGGCCGCCGTCGCCAACGCGCTGTTCGACCTCGGCGATACGCAAGGCGCGGCCGAAGTCGCCGCCAACGCCGCGACCGGCCGCATCGACAACATCGCCGATTACGAGGGCCTGATCGGCGTCCTCACCCGCACCGGCCGCAGCGATCTGGCCCAGCAGGCACTCCAGCGCGCTTCGCAGCTGGCAGGTTCCAGCGCCGAGGGGCAGAAAGCGTACGCCCGCATCAGTGCGGGCATGATGGTCGGCCAGGCCGACGAGGCGCGCATGGGCGGACGCTATGCGGAGAGCTTCGACATTCTCCAGCAGGCCTATGCCGCCGCGCCGGACAATACCGAGATCATGTCCGGCCTTGCCCGGCTCTACCAGACCGGCGGGATGCCCGCGAAGGCGGCGCAGACCTACCAGCTGGTGCTGGCGCGCAAGCCCAACGACAAGGACGCGCTGCTCGGCCTTGCCGACACCGCACAGGGCGCGGGTGACCGCGACTTGTCGGAACAGGCCCAGAAGCAGGTGCTGCGGCTCTACGGGCAGGACTATCAGGTGCGCATGGGCCTTGCCAACGTCGAGCGCGCACGCGGCAACGACCGCGCGGCGGTGGCGCTGCTCAAGGACGCGCGTGCCCTCTACGCGCGCCAGAGCGGCGGCGTGGCGATGGGCGGCAATCCCTTCGCGGGCATGAGCACCGCAGGCGGCGCGAACCCGTTCCGGAACCAGATGCAGGCCGCACCGCAGCAGGTGAACCCGTTCGCGCTCGGCAGTGGCACGCGCCTTCCGCCCGCTTATCCGCAGCAGGCCCCGCAGAGCGGGTTCGGCTACGCGGCTCCCCAGCAGGCAAGCGCTTTCGGCGCCG
This sequence comes from Novosphingobium sp. HR1a, assembly GCF_015594425.1. Lineage (NCBI taxonomy): Bacteria > Pseudomonadati > Pseudomonadota > Alphaproteobacteria > Sphingomonadales > Sphingomonadaceae > Novosphingobium > Novosphingobium sp. HR1a. Next base: position 118,162 of record NZ_JABXWS010000058.1, on the reverse strand, counting down.
CGCCGGTCGGGCTTGGAACGGGCCAGAGCGGCTTCGCCGGGTTCGCCGGAGCACAAGCGCCGCAGGCCTACGCGGCGCCGCAGGCAAACTACTCCGCCCCGGATCGCTACGCCTCGCCCAGCGGCAGCACCGCTCCGGCAGCGGCATGGGCCGCCCCGGCCAGCGCGCCGGGCTATGATGGCCCGCAAGTCCCGGTTGCCTACGCCGGCGATCCGGTGATGACGCAAATCCAGTCGCAGATCGATCAACTGGCGCAGGACACCGGCCCGCGCGTCGACGTCCAGACCGGCTATCGCGGCCGCTCGGGCGAGACCGGCCTCTCCAAACTCGACGAAATCAAGGGCTCGGCCAAGTTCTCGACCGGCGCCGCTGGTGGCCGCGTCTTCGCCAAGGCCGAGGCCGTGGTGATCGACGCGGGCCGCCCGACCGGTTCGGGCCTTGCGCGTTTCGGCCGCAACGCCACGCCGGAGGCGCAGGGCATCGTTGCGGCGCAGCCGTCCGCGCTGGTCAACGCGGATACCCAGAACGGTTCGGGCGTCGCGCTGTCGGCGGGCTACGAGAACGACTGGGTCCAGATCGAGGGCGGCACTACCCCCATCGGCATGGGCAAGACCAAGTTCGCAGGCCGCGCCGCCGTCACCCCCAAGCTGGGCCCGAACGTGCGCGCCACCGCCTTCGTCGAGCAGAAGCCGGTCACCGATTCCATCGTCTCCTACGCGGGCACTCGCGACCCCGTCACCGGCGAGCGCTGGGGACAGGTGATGCGCACGGCGGGCGGCCTCGGTCTGAGCTACGACGAGAACGGCTCGGGCGTCTATGCCGAGGCACGCTACTACCGCCTGCGCGGCGAGAACGTGGCGAACAACGATGGTATCGAGGCCAACGTCGGCGGCTATCTGGAAGCCTACAAGGGCCGCAATTCACGCGTCACCGTGGGCCTCAACGTGAACTATCAGGCCTACGACAAGAGCCAGAACTACTTCACGTTCGGCAACGGCGGCTACTTCAGCCCGCAGAACTTCATCTCGGTCGGCTTCCCGGTGAACTACACCATGCAGGACGCGCGCTGGGATGTGGCCGCCTCGTTTACCCCGGGCTTCCAGAGCTACAAGGAAGACCAGACGGCGATCTACCCGACTGACGATACCGCGCAGGCCGAACTCAACGCGCTCAAGGCCGAGAATTCGGACGTGCGTTCCTACTTCGACAGCCTGAGCAAGACCGGCTTCGCGCTTTCGGCGCAAGGGTCGCTCTATTACAAGATCACGCCCAATACCCGCATCGGCGGCGAACTGGGGTACAACACGTTCGGCAGTTATGACGAGTTCCGCTCCATCCTCGGGGTGCGGCAGAGCTTCGGGAGCACTGGTAAATGAAGATGCAGGCTTTTCCCCAGCCCCGCAGCGGGCCTTCGGACAATGCCGTCGGCGGCCTCGCGCTGCTGGCGATCGCCACCGCCTCGGAAGTGTCAGAGGGTATCCCCGAGGAACAGGCGCACGGCTTCTTCCTCGCCATCGGCCGCCGCATGGCCGCGCTGGAACCGCTCGACGGCGTGAACGACGCATCGGTGCTCTGCGCGCGGATCAACGCGTTCTGGCAGGCGCTGGACTGGGGCGAGATCGAACTGGCGGTCGGCCGCGAGGCCATCATCGTGCGCCACCGCGACCTGCCGACCGAGATCGCGCCCGACCGTGCGGGCCACTGGGCACGCATGCTGCTCGGCGTTCTGGAAGGGGCCTACGACAGCTGGTTCCGCGTCCTCGGCAGCGGACCGGCGCTGCGCACCACTGCGGAATGGAAGGGGGAGACGCTCGAGCTTCGTCATGGCCGCTGACTCTATTTTCCGGCCGAAGGTCGATCGTCGCACGTTTTCGCTGGGGGCGCTGATGGCCTTCACTGCCGCCTGCAATACCGCGCCCAGCCAGGGCCGGGCCCAGCAGGTCAACGACCCGTTATGGACCCAGTGGCGCGACCGCTTCGTCGCGCCCGAGGGCCGCGTGGTGGACACCGGTAACGGCCGCATCAGCCACTCCGAGGGCCAGAGCTACGGCATGATCCTGTCCCTGCGCGCCGGGGACCGCGAGGCTTTCGAACGCATCGCCAAGTGGACGCAGGACACGCTCGGGCGTGAGGACATGGCGCTCCATTCGTGGAAGTACGATCCGACGGCGGCAGTGCCTGTCTCCGATCCCAACAACGCGACGGACGGTGACCTCGTGATCGCGTGGGCTCTGGCGCTTGCCGGTCAGCGGTGGAAGCGCTCCGAGTGGAGCGACCGCGCGCGCGAGGTCCGCAAGGCAATCCGCGAGCACTGCGTGATATCGCGGTTCGGGCGCGAACTGCTGCTGCCCGGCGTCGTCGGGTTCGCGGAAGGGGCGCAAGTCATGCTCAACCCGTCGTACTTCGTGTGGCCCGCGCTCGACCAGTTCGCCAAGGCGGACGGCGCTGCGACATGGGGCGGTGTGGTCCGCGACTGCGAGGCGATCACCACGCTGGCGCGCTTCGGCATGCATTCCCTGCCGAGCGACTGGGTGGCGGTGAGCGGCTACAATGCCGTCGCCCCTGCGGTCGGCAAGCCGCCGCGCTTTGGTTACGACGCGATCCGTATTCCACTTTACGCTGCGGTCGGGGGGCGTTCCACTCTGGTGCAGCCGGTGGCCGACTGGTGGCGCTCGCGGATCGCGCAGCACCGCTCGATCCCGGCGTGGGTCGACGTGGTGACCGGCGAGGAGGCGAACTATGCGCTCTCCAGCGGCGGCGCGGCAATCGCGGCGCGGCTGATCGGATCGACTCCGCCGGTGGCGCTGGACAGCGATTACTTCAGCGCATCGTTGCAGATGCTGGCGCGGCTCTGAGGACCACCCCGTCCGGCTAGGCCCTTCGGGCCAAGCCTCCCAGCCCTCCCTCCTTCGACAAGCTCAGGATGAGCGGGAGGGCTGAACTACACTTTCTCCCCTCCCGCTTGCGGGAGGGGCCGGGGGTGGGCCTTCGGGCCTTCCGTCAAACCCGCTCCGCCCGGACCGCCAACAGCCCGAACAGGCTCAGCAACGCCGCGCCGGAAATGTAGAGGCCCACAAACAGCACGCCGCCGCTGTCGGCCAGCCCCTGCGCCACGGCGGGCGCGAAGCCGCCGCCGACGATGCCGCCCACGTTGAACGCGATCGAGGCTCCGGTGTAGCGCACCCGCGCCTTGAACAATCGGGGCAGCAGCTCTGCGATCGGGCCGTAGACCAGGCCCATGGTGAACAGCGCGACGCACAGGAACACGCCGATCACGAACAGCGATCCGGTCGAGAACATCAGCCCCATCACCGTGCCCAGCAGCACCGCGCAGAAGCACCCGAACATCAGCACCGAACGCGAGGAGCGCCTGTCGGCCGCATAGCCCGCAACGACGATGCCCACCGCCATGAACAGGATCGCGAACAACTGTACGCCAAGGAATTGCTGACGGCCGAAGCCCAGCGTCGCAGTGCCGTAGCCCAGTGCGAAGGTGGTCGCGAGATAGTAGAGCGCGAAGCAGGCGATCACCGCGAAAGTGCCCGCCACTGTCTCGCGCATGTGGGTGCGGAACAGCTCGACCACGGGGATGGCGCGGTGGTGGTCGTCTTCCTTCGCGAAGACCGGGCTTTCGGAAAGGCGGAAGCGGATCCACAGGCCGAGGCCGACGAGTACCGCGCTCAGCAGAAAGGGGATGCGCCAGCCCCAGGCGGCGAACTCCGCATCGCTCAGCACCGAACTGATCACGAGGAACAGCCCGTTGGCCGCGAAGAACCCGACCGGAGCGCCCAGCTGCGGGAACATGCCGAAGCGCGCCTCGTAGCCCTTGGGCGCGCTCTCCACCGCCAGCAGCGCCGCGCCGCCCCACTCGCCGCCAAGGCCCAGGCCCTGGCAGAAGCGCATCAGGCACAGCAGGGCAGGGGCGATCCAGCCCGCGCTCTCGTACGTCGGCAGCACGCCGATCAGTACCGTCGCCCCGCCCATCAGCAGCAGCGAGGCGACGAGCGTGGACTTGCGCCCCACGCGGTCGCCGAAATGGCCGAACAGCGTCGCCCCCACCGGCCGCGCGATGAAGGCGATGGCGAAGCTGGCATAAGCGGCAAGGTGCTGGACGGTCGCGGACTCGGCCGGGAAGAACAGCGGCCCGAAAACGAGCGCGGCGGCGGTCGCGTAGATGTAGAAGTCGTAGAACTCGACGGCGGTGCCCACGAGGCTCGCGGTCAGGACGCGGGCGTTCTGGCGGTAGACGTTCATGCTTCGTGGTGCTCCCCTCGCTCGGCGATCTCCTCTAGCGGGCCGGAACGCTCATGACGAGAGGGTCCGTCGTTCCGGCTTGCGCTCAGTTTTGCGCGGAGATCGCGTGGATCGGCAGCAGCGCCGCGCCCAGCGTGACCGGAGACCCGCGCAGCCCGGACACGCGCACCGGCGGGCCGCGCCCGTCCACGGTGGTCACCAGCGAGGCCGCGCGCAGGCGCGAGGCAAGACCCTCCAGCACGTGGCCGGGCACCGCACCCGCCAGCACGATCGCGCCGGGATCGAGCCAGGCGAAGGCGGTGTCGGCGACGACCTCCAACTGCCGCGCGGCGCGGTCCATCCATTGTTCTATCGCGGGGCGCTGGGCTTCGGAGGCAAGGTCGATCTCGCTCACCGAGGTCAGGTCGCAGCCGCTGGCGCGCAAGGTGGAAAGCAGGTCGAGCGGGCTCGGCCGCGGACGGTCGCCGGGGAACAGGCAGCCGACGTCCCCGGCCACGCCGAACTGGCCGCGTACCAGCCGCCCGTCGACGATGACCCCGGCGCCGATCCCGTAGCCGAGCAGCAGCACCACCACGGTCGAGAATTCGCGCAGCAGGCCGCCCATGTAGAACTCGGCGATGGCGGCGACATTGGCGTCGTTCTCCAGCCAGAGCGGCCAGCCCAGTTCGGCGCTCAGGATCTCGCGCAAGGGCGTGCCGCGCCAGCCGGGCATGTCCTCGACCACGCTCCACCGCTCGCCTTCCAGCGAGAGCGCCGGGCCGGGCACCGCCACGCCGATGCCGAGCATGCGCTGGCCGAGCAGTCCGTGTCGGTCGACAAGGTCGTGCGTCACGCGGCGGACGCGCTGCGCGAACTGGCGGGGGTCGATTGGCGCGCTGTCCTCGCGGTGGGTGGCGATGGTCTGGCCCGCGAAATCGACGATGGCGATGTCGAGCAGGCCCTTGTGCGCCGTGGCGCCCACCGCATAGCCGCCCTTCGACGCCAGCCGCAGCGGGATCGCAGGGCGTCCGCGCCCTTGCGCGCCGCCTTCGGTCACTTCCTCGATGAGGCCGAGCGTCAGCAGTTCGCGGGAGATGCGGGTGAGGGCGGTGTGGCTGATCTCCAGCCGCTCCGCCAGCGCCGAGCGCGACAGTGCGCCCGCCTTGCGCAGTTCATGAATGATGCGCCGCTGGTCGATATCGAATGCGGGAGTGGCCATGGCCGGGCGCCGTATGGTGTTTTATTTATTTTTACAACAATAATTAAAAACGTCACACAGCGCGTCCAGAGCGCCCCCGTCGCCGCCTCCCCGGCGATCCAGATTCATGAGGGGCCGTCATGCTCAAGTCCGTTCTCGCCACCGGCGCGGCGTTTGCCGCGCTCGCCACCGCCTTCACGCCCGCCTACGCCGACGAGGCGCCGGCTACCGCGCCCACCGCTTCGAACGAATCGACCGGCGATGACATCATCGTCACCGGCTCGACCCGCGCCGAGCGCCGCTTCGACGTGTCCTATGCGGTCAACACGATCTCGCAGGAAGATTTCGAGAAGATCGCCCCGGTCAACTTCGCGGACCTGATCGGCCAGCTTCCCGGCTTCCAGACCGAGATCACCGGCGGCGAAGTGCAGAACATCTACCGCATCCGCGGCCTGCCCAACGACGGCGGCTTCGTGAGCTTCCAGCAGGACGGCCTGCCGCTGTTCCACGAGAACGACGGCGTGTTTTTCCGCGGCGACGCCATCCTCAAGCAGGACCTGATGACCGACCACGTCGAAGTCGTGCGCGGCGGTCCGGCCCCGGTCTACGCCAGCTACTCGGGCGCGATCATCAACGCGATCACCGTGACCGGCGGCGAGGAAGCGCGCGGCAAGGCGCAAGTGACGCTGGGCGATATTGGCCTCTACCGCCTTGATGCCTATCAGGCGGGCAAGCTGGCCAAGGACACCTACTACGCGGTCGGTGGCTTCATGCGCTACCACGACGGCTACCGCGACAACGGCTTCCCCAACGACAAGGGCGGCCAGATCCGCGCCAACATCAAGCATGTGACCGATAACGGGTTCATCAAGCTGAACTTCAACTACGTCAACGATCACAACACGTTCTATCTGCCGATCCCGACCAACAATCCGCTGACCGGCGCGTCGCTGAACCAGTACATCGACTACTTCGACGGCACGATGAACTCGCCCGCCTTCCGCAACGTCAACCTCAAGTACCGTGACGGCAACGGCGTCGTGCAGAGCCGCAATTCCGATCTCTCGGACGGCCGCCACATGCAGATGGTGAACTTCGGCGCGCATTACGAAGGCGACTTCGACGGGTGGCTGGTGACCGCCGCTGCCGGTTACACGCAGGGCAAGAACGACTTCACCGCGTTCTACTCGACCACCAACCCGGCCGACGGCAACGCCTTCGCGGCAGGCTACCTCGCCCGCGCCACTACGGCTTTCGGCGCGGTCGACCACTTCGGCTACACGCTGGCGGGGACCAACACCGTCTATGATCCCTATGCCGCTTCCGGCCTCGTCATGCAGGGCCAGTACCGCGACATCCACTCGAAGTTCTATTCGGGTCAGGCCAACCTCTCGGTCGCACGCAAGTTCGACACCGGCTTCGGCACCCACGACATCAAGCTTGGCGTCTACGGCAGCCTCTATGGCGAGGACAGCCGCACCCTCTACCAGAACTACCTGATCGAAGTGTCCGGCAAGCCCCGCACGCTCGACCTCGTCGCGTACAACGCCGCCGGCTCCGAACTGGGCCGCGTCACCGACAACGGCGTGCTGAACTACGCCGCGACGCTCAACCAGGGCGACAGCGACGCCAAGATGTTCGCGCTCTACGCCAACGACACCTGGGAAATCGTGCCCGGGCTGCGCATCGACGGCGGCATTCGCCACGAACGCTACAGCTACAAGGGCTGGGCCGCGCTGACCGAAGCCGCGAACCTCGGTGACACCACCACGCTGGCCGACGACAGCACCCGCGCCTTCACCGGCGTGATCCTGAACCAGAAGCTCAAGCCCAATGTCACCAACTGGACGATCGGCGCGAATTACGACTTCTCCAGCCACATCGGCGTCTACGGCCGCGCCTCGCACCTCGAGACGCCGCCCAACGTCCAGACCGTGATGAGCATCAACCCGACGATCATCACCACCGTCGCCGACCAGTTCGAGGCGGGCCTCAAGCTGTCGATGGGCCGATCGTACCTTTACGTCACGGGCTTCTACACCAACTTCGACCCGCTCAACGCCTCATTCCTGGCCTACGATCCGACGACGGGCCGCAATGACGTGAACGTGCCCTTCATCGGCGAAGCGCAGGTCAAGGGCATCGAGTTCGACGGCGCCTGGAGCGTGACCCCGTGGTTCACCCTCAACGGCGCGCTGACCGTCAGCGATCCCAAGTACAAGAACTTCCAGAGCAGCACCGGCGCCGACCCGGAGCAGGCCGAGGGCAACCAGATCGTCCGCCAGCCGAAGGTCTACGGCAACATCCGTCCGAGCTTCGACTTCACCACGGGCGACACCGACGTGTCGATCTATGGCCGCTACACCTACATGGGCAAGCGCTTCGTCGATCTCTACAACAACACTGCGCTGCCCGCTTACGGCACGGTGGGCGCGGGCGTGACGGTGAAGCACGGCACGTGGCAGTTGCAGGTCGTCGGCGACAACCTGTTCAACGCCCACGGCCTGACCGAAGGCAATACCCGCACCGACTCGCTGGCAGGCCAGGGCAGCGCCGAGGCGATCTACGGGCGCCCGATCTTCGGCCGCAACTTCCGCCTCGTCATCGGCAAGTCCTGGTAAGGGCGGGGTAATGCGGAAAGGTCCGGCGCGCATGGCAGCGGTTGCCGTTGCTGCGGCACTCTCGCTCACGACGGTCTGCGCCCATGCGCAGGCCGTCAGGGACACGGTGACGGAGAGCCTGTCGCAGCGGTTGTTCCCGTTGTTCGACGCGCTGGGCCGCGATCCTGCGGCGCTCAATGCGCTGCAGGCTCGCCCCGAAGTAGCCGCGATGCTGCGCGCCCGGTTCGACCGGCGGGCGGCCTGCGGCACCGACCTCGGCTGCGTGGCGCAGGCGATGGTCTGGACTGACGGAGAGGCGCAAGTCCTCGCCGCTGCCGCCTCCGGAAAGGCCGCGGACGACGGCCCCGCCGCGCAGGCCGGGCGCGAGATCGCGGGCATCAACACGATCGTGCGCACGTATGGTCTGGGTCAGGTGCCGCCGTACCCCGGCATCGACGGTGCCGGCATGGTCGACCCGCAGGAGGCCCGCTCGCGCCTGCAGGCGGCGACATGGCTGTCGCAGACGGTGCGTGCGAATTCGGTGCAGGCGCTCGATCCCAGCCTGGACTATGCGCTGGCGCTGCTCGATGCCGCGGACCGCCGCGATGCCATCAGTTACGAGCCGCTCACCGGCGACCTCAACGCCCCGGCCTTCAGGCGCGCAAAGGGCCTCGACTGGAAGCGCTACCGCTACAGCGCACTGATCGTCACCGGCGTCGGGCCTGAGGTCGCGGGCATGCCGCTCAGCCCTTACGGCAAGTACCACGTGCGCCTCGCCGCCCAGCGCTTCGCGGCAGGCGACGCGCCGTTCCTGATCCTCACCGGTGGCCATGCCCACCCGCGCGCCACCGCCTTCGCCGAAGCCGAGGAAATGCGCCGCGCCCTGATCGAGCGCTACGGCGTCCCCGCCGAGGCCATCGTCATCGAACCGCATGCGCGCCACACCACCACCAACTTGCGCAATGCCTCGCGCGTGCTGATGGCCATGGGCGCCCCGCTGGACAAGGACACGCTGATCGTCTGCAACCCGGACCAGAGCGCGATGATCGAGAACCCCGAATTTGCGGCGCGCAACAACCGCGAACTGGGCTATCAGCCTGGCGCCATCGGTGCGCGCGTCTCACCGACCGATCTGGAATTTCGCCCATCCGCCCTTTCTGCGCGCGTGGACCCGCGCGATCCGCTGGATCCCTGATCGGAGCCGTTCCCCATGCGTAACATCCTCCTCGCCACCATCGCCGCACTCGGCCTCAGTCCCACTGCCGCACTGGCCTGGGGCGGCACTGCCCACACCGTCATCGACCGCGCCGCGATCGAGGCCATCCCCGAGGACGGCCCGGTGTTCCTGCGCAAGTACGAGGACTATATCGGTGCCTCCTCGCTGCTCCCCGACAGCTGGCGGGGCAACTCCGAGAACTTCTCCAAGATCGAGGAAGACCCCAACCATGGCTGGTTCCGCGAGCAATTCACGTTCCTCAAACCCATCCCCCGCTCGCGCTACGAGTTCGTGATCGCGCTCTACAAGCAGTACGAGAAGATCAAGGACAGCGATCCCGAAACCGCCGCGCGCACCAATGTGCGCTGGACCGGCACGCTGCCTTATGCCGCGATCGAGGCCTATGACCGCATCGTCGTGTGCATGCGCCGCATCCGCGCGGCGAACGCGGAAGGCAAGGACGCCTCCGTGGCCGAGCAGAACTGCGCTTTCGACGTCATCCGCCTCGGCCATTACATCGGCGACGGGGCCAACCCGATGCACGATTCGGTCAGCAGCGATGGCTGGCGTGGGCCGAACCCGCATGGCTACACGACCGACCGCACCGTCCACGGCCGCTTCGAGAGCCAGTTCGTCGACGGCATGAAGCTGACGGTGGCCGACATCGCCCCGCGTATCGGCAAGCCCGGCCGGACCTCGGGCGACATGTTTGACGCGGTGCTGGCCTATCTCGACCACTCGGGCGACAAGGTGGGCGAGGTCTTCGCGCTGGAAAAGCGCGCTCAGTTCGCCGACTTCACCGACCAGCGCGTGCGCGAGATGGTCTATGAACGCACGGCTGCGGGGGCGACGATGCTGCGCGACATGCTCTGCCGCGCCTGGGCCGAGAGCGCCGCGCCTCCGGCCAAGGTCGAACCTTCGTCGATCGACTTCGCCAACCCGAAGTTCAACCCGGAAACCGGCTCGGCGCCCGATTGAACTTTCCGATCCAGCGCGGCGCGTACCCGGGCGTGCCGCGCGTGGCCGATGTCGAAGCGGCGTAGCAGGACGACGGCGGACAAGGCTCCCACTAGCGGCACTCCCAGTCCCAGCGCCAGCATGCCGGTTTCGACCGAAGTGCCTTGGTGCTCTCCGGGCACGTAGCCCAACCAACCCAGCGACCACCCGATCAACGCCGTCGCCGCCGCGCCGCTGGCCTTCACCGCGACGAGGTAGAAGGCGAAGAGACCCGTCTCCAGTCGCCGCCCATGGCGCAGCGCCACGAAGTCCACCGCGTTGGCCAGCAGCCCCCAGGGCAGCATGAACACCGAGGCGAGGCCGAAGCCGATCACCGCCACACAGGCCAGCAGGGCATCGGGACGATCCAGGCACAGGGCGAACAGCACGAAGCCCACCGCGCTGACGCCGTGGCCCATCGCCAGCACCCGCGCCTGATCCATCCGCGCCGTCAGGGCGGTCCAGAACAGCACCCCGGCAAACTGTCCGCAGGTCATCGCCAGCAGCAGCGTGGCGACCAGATCGGGCCGCTCGACCACGTATGTGCCGATGAACAGGATCATCCGCCCGAACGTCGGCATCGCGAAGCCGGTGACGAGCGCCAGAAGGCCCATGCCCAGCACCAGCGGATCGCGCAGCGGCACGCGGATGGCGTCCTGTCCGGCGGCATCCGCTGACGTCCCGGCCTGGCGCCCCGAGGTCGCGACGCACAGGATCATGGTCAGCGCGAAAAGCCCTGCAGCGAATGCTCCGGTCACCGCCAGCGCATCGAAGGCGCGGCTGCGCGCGGCATGCTGCACGAGCGGGGTCAGCACCATCGCCACGCAAAGCGAACTGGCGGTGCTGAACAACAGCCGATAGCCGGATACGCGCCCGCGCGCCCGGCTGTCGCTGGTCATCTGCGCCATAAGCGCGTTGTGCGGCACGTCGATCACCGCGTAGGCGCCGCGAAACACCAGCATCGCCGCTGCCAGCAGCCAGCCCTGATGGAGACCGGAAGCAGGCATGGCGTAGAGCATCGCGAAGGCCATGCCGCAGGGCACCGTGCCGGTCGCGACCAGCCAGCGATAGCCGCGCCCCTTGCGCCGCAGCCGGATCACCAGCGCGGCCGCGACCAGATCGAACACGAGGTCGCCCGCCAGCGCGACCAGCATCAGCGACCCGGCCGCCGTCGCGCTCAGGCCGAGCAGGTCGGTCAGCAGGAACAGGATCGTCATGTCCGCCCCGGCAAAGACCAGCGCCTTGCCGAAATTCCCCGAGGAATAGGCGAACAGCCGCGCCTCACGCGCGATGACGGCCAGAGTGTGGCCTGGGTTGGGCATGGAACCGGCCGCTAGCGGCGGATCATGACGGCTGTGCGACACAGGGCCGTGTTAGGGGCCGTTCAACAAAAGAGAAGGGCCGCCATCCCGGTGGATGGCGGCCCTTTCCGGTATCGATCCTCGCGCCGGAGTTAGCGGCTGGCGAGTTCCTTGTTCAGCCACAGGGCCAGCAGGGTCGCCAGCGCGCCCGAGAGCAGGTAGCCGCCCGAGGCGATCAGGCCGAAGTGGGTGGAGAGCAGCAGCGCCGCCAGCGGGGCGAAGCCGGCGCCGAACAGCCAGGCAAGGTCGCTGGTGAGCGCCGAGCCGGTGTAGCGGTGATCGGTCGGGAAAGCCGAGGCGACGACGCCCGAGGACTGGCCGAACGACAGACCCAGCAGGATGAAGCCGCCGATCATGAAGACCAGCTCACCGGCCGTACCTCCGTCGAGCAGCTGCGGCGCGAAGCCGCTGAACACCGCGATGCCGACGGCGCAAGTGCCGAGCAGGGTGCGGCGGCCGTAACGGTCGGCGAGGCGGCCCGAGAACAGCACGGCGACGAGGCCGAAGACGGCGGCCAGCACTTCGATCAGCAGGAAGCGGGTCGGCGCTTCCTTGGTGAAGAGGAACACCCACGAGAGCGGGAACACGGTGACCATGTGGAACATCGCGAAGCTGGCGAGCGGGGCGAAGGCGCCGATCAGGACGGTGCGGCCTTCCTTGCTCACGGTGCCCATGACGCTGACGGGCTGCAGGTCGCGGCTTTCGAACAGGGTCTGGAATTCCTCGGTGACGACGATGCGCAGGCGCGCGAAGAGCGCCACGACGTTGATCGCGAGCGCCACGAAGAACGGATAGCGCCAGCCCCACTCCAGGAAGTCGGCGGCGGGCAGCACGGCGATCATGTAGGCGAACAGCGCGCTGGCGACGATGAGGCCGAACGGCGCACCGAGCTGCGGCACCATCGCCCACCAGCCACGGCGGTTTTCCGGGGCGTTGAGCGCGAGCAGCGAAGCCAGGCCGTCCCAGGTGCCGCCGAGCGCGAAGCCCTGCGCGATGCGGAAGATCGCCAGCAGCCAGATTGCGGTGGCGCCCATGGTCTCATAGGTCGGCAGGAAGGCGATCGCGGCAGTGGAGCCGCCGAGACCGAACAGCGCGATCGTCAGCTTGACGCCGCGGCCGTAGGCACGGTCGAGCGCCATGAAGAACAGCGAACCGAACGGGCGCGCGATGAAGGCCAGCGCGAAGATCGCGAAGCTGTAGAGCGTGCCGGTCAGCGGATCGACGAAGGGGAAGAACAGCTTCGGGAACACCAGCACCGAGGCGATGGCGTAGACGAAGAAGTCGAAGAATTCCGAGGTACGGCCGATGATCACGCCGATCGCGATCTCGCCGGGCGAAATCGCGTGGTGCGGCTTGAACGTCGGCAGGCCGAGTTCCTCGCGGGTCGGGGTCGTGGTTGTGCTCATCTGGCGTATCTCGGCCTTCGTCTGGTATAACACGGGAATAAGCGAGAGTCCCGCCCGTCCGCGAATCGCACCGGCGCGACGGACGCGCGGCTTCACAATTGGCCGCCCTATTGTATCTGAAACGCCGTAAGGGGATTGGACAAAATGTCCTATGTTCGCATCCGCAGCACGGGCCTAGGCGACGCGCCATGCAACCGCCCGAGTCACGTCTGAACCCGCCCGGCCGTCGTTTCGGCCCGTTCCGTAACCGCGCGATGCGCGTCGTGGGCGCCCTCGGGCTGACCGCTGCGCTGTCGGCGTGCAACACCCTCGTGCTCAAGCCGTCGGGCGATGTTGCACAGCAGCAGGGCGACCTCGTGGTCGTCGCGACGCTGCTGATGCTGCTCATCGTCGTGCCGGTGATGCTGGCGGTGGTGATCTTCGCGTGGCGCTACCGCGCCAACAACAAGGACGCGAAGTACGAGCCGGACTGGGATCACTCGACCCAGCTCGAGCTGATGATCTGGGCCGCGCCGCTGCTCATCATCATCTGCCTTGGTGCCGTGACCTGGACCAGCACCCACCTTCTCGATCCCTACCGGACCATCGGCCGCATCGACGCCCAGACCCAGGTTTCGCAGGATGCGAAGCCTCTCGAGGTCGAAGTCGTCGCGCTCGACTGGAAGTGGCTGTTCATCTACCCCGAGCAGGGCGTTGCCACCGTCAACGAACTGGTCGTGCCGAGCGGCCGCCCGCTGAACTTCAAGATCACTTCCGCGAACGTCATGAACTCGTTCTACGTTCCGGCGATGGCGGGCCAGATCTACGCGATGCCGGGCATGGAAACGCGCCTGCACGCGGTGATGAACTCGAACGTCGAGTCGGTCGGCTTCTCGGCCAACTACTCGGGCGCGGGCTTCACCCATATGCGCTTCAAGATGCGGTCGGTTTCGGACGCGGACTTCGCCAAGTGGGTCGGTGACGTGAAGACCACCGGCACCAGGCCGCAGCCTGCGGGCGACGTGATCGCCGCCGAATCGTTCACCGGCGTTCCCGCAAAGCAGATGGGCGGCACCCTCGACCGCGCGGCCTACCTCGAACTCGAGAAGCCGACGCAGAAGGTTCCGGCGATCCGCTTCGCCAATGTCGATCCCAAGCTCTATGACGCCGTCGTCAACATGTGCGTCCAGCCGGGCAAGATGTGCATGAGCGAGATGATGGCTCTCGACGCGCGCGGTGGTCTGGGCAAGGCGGGCATCCGCAACGTGCAGATGCTGTCGTACGACAAGGACGGCCGCGACAGCGCGGTTGCCGAGAGCGCGAACCCGACCGATGCGGTCAAGCGCGAACTGGCCTGGGTCCGTGCGCTGTGCGAGCAGATGCCCGGTCAGGTGCGCGACGGTTCCGTCAAGGCGCCTTCCGACCTTCGCTCGCTGAACGGCGCCGGAATCCCCGCGCCGCAGTCGATCGGCTTCGGCGGTGAGGACGCGCCCGCCGCGTCTTCGCCGAAGCCCGCTCACATTTCCCTGAATTCGCGGAACTGACACTCATGGCCATCGAAGCCGAAGCCCATAACCACTGGAGCCCGCTACTCGGGCGCCTGTGGCTGGATGCCATCCCGCAGGAGCCGATCGTGCTCGCGACTTTCGTGGTCGTGATGCTCGGCGGCGCCGCGCTCGTCGCGGGCCTGACCTACTTCAAGCTCTGGGGCTATCTCTGGAAGGAGTGGTTCACCAGCGTCGATCACAAGAAGATCGGCATCATGTACATGATCCTGGGCCTCATCATGTTCCTGCGCGGCTTTGCCGACGCGATCATGATGCGCGCCCAGCAGGCGATGGCGTTCAACGGCAACGACGGTTACCTCAACGCCCACCACTACGACCAGGTCTTCACCGCGCACGGTGTGATCATGATCTTCTTCGTGGCGATGCCTTTCGTCACGGGCCTCATGAACTACATCGTGCCGCTGCAGATCGGTGCGCGTGACGTCAGCTTCCCGTTCCTGAACAACTTCAGCTTCTGGATGACCACCGCCGGTGCGGTGCTCACCATGATGTCGCTGTTCGTGGGTGAGTTCGCGCAGACCGGCTGGCTGGCTTATCCGCCGCTGTCGAACCTGGCGTACAGCCCGTGGGTCGGCGTCGACTACTACATCTGGTCCCTGCAGATCGCGGGTGTCGGCACGCTGCTTTCGGGCGTCAACCTGGTGTGCACCATCGTCAAGATGCGCGCGCCCGGCATGACCATGATGCGCATGCCGGTGTTCACCTGGACCTCGCTGTGCACCAACATCCTGATCGTCGCCGCCTTCCCGGTGCTGACGGCGGTGATGACGATGCTGACCGTCGACCGCTACCTCGGCTTCAACTTCTTCTCGAACGACTTCGGCGGCTCGCCGATGATGTACGTGAACCTGATCTGGATCTGGGGCCATCCCGAGGTCTACATCCTCATCCTGCCGCTGTTCGGCGTGTTCTCGGAAGTCGTCTCGACCTTCTCGGGCAAGCGCCTGTTCGGCTACTCGTCGATGGTCTACGCCACGCTGGTCATCACCATCCTGTCGTACCTCGTGTGGCTGCACCACTTCTTCACGATGGGTTCGGGCGCGAGCGTCAACTCGTTCTTCGGCATCACCACCATGGTGATCTCGATCCCGACCGGCGCGAAGCTGTTCAACTGGCTGTTCACGATGTACCGCGGCCGTATCCGCTACGAACTGCCGATGATGTGGACCGTCGCGTTCATGCTGACCTTCACGGTCGGCGGCATGACCGGCGTGTTGCTCGCGGTGCCGCCTGCGGACTTCGTGCTGCACAACTCGCTGTTCCTGATCGCGCACTTCCATAACGTGATCATCGGCGGCGTGCTGTTCGGCATCTTCGCGGCGATCAACTTCTGGTGGCCCAAGGCCTTCGGCTTCAAGCTCAACCAGTTCTGGGGCAAGGTCAGCTTCTGGCTGTGGGTTCCCGGCTTCTGGTTCGCCTTCATGCCGCTCTATATCCTCGGCCTGATGGGCGTGACCCGCCGCATGCGCGTGTTCGACGATCCGTCGATCCAGATCTGGTTCGTCATCGCCGCTTTTGGCGCCGTGATGATCGCCGGTGGCATCGGCGCCATGCTGGTCCAGTTCGCCGTCTCCATCTGGAAGCGCGAGGAACTGAAGGACGAGACGGGCGATCCGTGGAACGGCCGTACGCTGGAGTGGTCGACCTCGTCGCCGCCGCCGGAGTACAACTTCGCCTTCACGCCGCTGGTCCACGACCTCGACGCCTGGGACGACATGAAGCGCTGCGGCGTCCAGCGCCCGACTTCCGGCTTCCGTCCGATCCACATGCCCAGCGGCACGGGGACCGGCCTGATCCTGGCGGGTCTGTCGACGGCGCTCGGCTTCGCGATGATCTGGTACATCTGGTGGCTTGCGGCGGTCTCGTTCGCTGGGATCATCGGCTATGCGATCTTCCATACGTTCAACTACAAGCGGGACTACCACATCCCCGTCGAGACGGTCGAAGCGACCGAGGCGGAACGCACCCGCCAGCTCGCCGCCGCGGGAGCCTGAGACATGACCGCTACGACCGCACCGACCCACGATCTCGATCAGGCGCAGCTTCAGGCCGCGTTCTACGACCTGAACGAGCATGACCACCCCGAAGGCGGCAGCACCATGCTGGGCTTCTGGGTCTACCTGATGAGCGACTGTCTCATCTTCGCCATGCTCTTTGCGGCATACGGCGTGCTGGGCGGCAGCCTGGCCGCCGGGCCGGGGCCGAAGGACCTGTTTGAGCTGCCGCTGGTGGCGCTCAACACCGCCATGCTGCTGTTCTCGTCGATCACTTACGGCTTCGCCATGCTGGCCATGGAGAAGAACAACAAGGGCGCGACGCAAGCCTGGCTGCTGGTCACCGCCGTGTTCGGCGCCTGCTTCCTCGGCATCGAACTCTACGAGTTCAGCAACCTCATCCACGAGGGTGCGACGCCGATGCGCTCGGGCTTCCTCACCGCGTTCTTCTCGCTGGTGGGCACCCACGGTCTGCACGTCACCTTCGGCCTGATCTGGCTGTTCACGCTGGTGGTGCAGGTCGGCAAGAAGGGCCTGATCCCGGCCAACAAGCGCCGCCTCATGTGCCTGTCGCTGTTCTGGCACTTCCTCGACGTCATCTGGATCGGCGTCTTCACCTTCGTCTACCTGATGGGAATGCTGTGATGGCGAACGAACACGCCCACCCCAACCCCGCCGCGCACGATCACCACGACGAGCACGGCGCGAGCCATGGCTCGATGCGCGAGTACGTCGTCGGCTTCCTGCTGTCGGTCGTGCTCACCGCGATCCCGTTCTGGCTGGTGATGACGGGCGCGATCCCCGACAAGCAGACCACCGCGCTGGTCATCATGGCTTTCGCCGTGGTGCAGATCGTGGTCCACATGATCTACTTCCTGCACATGAACACCAAGTCGGAGAACGGCTGGACGGTCATGGCGCTGATTTTCACGATCGTTCTGGTCATCATCACGCTGTCCGGTTCGCTGTGGGTCATGTTCCACCTCAACACCAACATGATGCCGATGAGCGTCCACGACATGGGCCAGCTGCCCTGACCGAGGACCGCACAACGGCGGCAAAAGGAGCGCGGCGGCCCATCGGGCTTGCCGCGCTTCTGCTAGTGGCCTTCGCGATGTTCGTGGGCCTGGGCATCTGGCAGATCCAGCGGATGCACTGGAAGCACGCGCTGATCGCCCGCGTCGATGCGCGCGTCCATGCCGCTCCACAGGCGCTGCCGGTGGACGGCAGGCTCGGCCCCGATCTCGAATATCTTCGCGTCCGCGTCTCGGGAGTCTATGACGGGCCTGCGACCGCACTGGTGCGGGCCGCCACGGAACGCGGAACAGGCTACTGGACGATGACGCCGCTGCGCCTCGAAGACGGCAGGCTCCTGTGGATCAACCGCGGCTTCGTGCCCGCCAGGACCACCCGCGCCGCCGCCGGAGCCTCGGCGCCTGCGGGCAAGGTGTCGATCGTCGGCCTGCTGCGCCTGCCCGAGCCCAGGGGCAGCATCCTGCAGTCCAACGCCCCGCAGGACGATCGCTGGTACTCGCGCGATACCGCCGCACTGGCGCAGGCGCGCAAGGTGGGCGCCGTCTCCCCCGCCTTCGTCGATGTGCAAGTGGAGCAGGCGAGCACCGCGCCTGCGCTCAAGCCCGTACCCGGCCTCACCCAGATCACGTTCCCCGACAGCCATCTCAGCTATGCCCTGACCTGGTTCGCGATGGCGGCGCTGTCGCTGGTCGCGCTCGCCTATACATGGCGCCGGGCGTGATCGAGCGCCTGGCGGCGCTGTTCGCGCCGCCGGAGGTGCCGGGCAGTACGCCGAGCCGTTCCAGCGTCGTCCTGCTCACCCAGCTGCGCTGGACGGCGGTGTTCGGGCAGCTGGCCACCATCGTCGTGGTCTCTGCCGTGCTCAAGGTCCGCCTGCCGCTGGCGCCGCTGCTGCTGGCGCCGCTGCTGCTGATCGTCATCAACCTGACCATCGCGCGGGTCGTGCTGCAGCGCGAATCGTTCACCCAGCGCGAGATGTTCTCGGCGCTGATGATCGACGTCGTCGCGCTGTGCTGGCAGCTTTACTACTCGGGTGGGGCGACAAACCCGTTCACCTTCCTGTTCCTCCTCCAGATCGTCATCGGCGCGATCATCCTGGAGGCGCGCTGGAGCTGGCTCGTCGCGCTCAACGCCTGCCTGTGCATGGCGCTGCTGACCTTCTTCTACGAGCCGCTGCAGCTGCCCGATCGCTTGGCGGGCGATCACTTCCACCTCTACATCTACGGCAGCCTGTTCTGCTTCGTGCTGGCCGCCGTGCTGCTGATCGTCTTCGTCGTGCGGCTCGACCGCAACCGGCGCGAAAGCGATGCGCGCCTCGCCGCCTACTACCAGCAGGCTGCGGAGGAGGACCACATCATCCGCATGGGCCTGCTCGCCTCTGGCGCGGCGCATGAACTGGGCACGCCGCTCTCGTCGATCTCGGTGATTCTGGGCGACTGGAGCCACGAGCCGACGATCAGGGACGACCCCGACATGGCCGCCGACCTTGCCGACGTGCGCCGCGAGCTGGAGCGCTGCAAGACGATCGTATCGGGCATCCTGATGTCGGCGGGCGAAGTGCGCGGCGTCGATCCGGCGGTGACCACCGTGCGCGGCTTCATCGACGATCTCGCCGAGGAATGGCGCACCCGCATCCCCGGCGAACTGCGCGTGATCGACCGCATGGCGGGTGACGTCGAGATCATCGCCGATCCGGGCCTGCGCCAGATCGTCGGCAACGTCATCGACAACGCCATCGAGGTCTCGCCCGACCTCGTGCTGATCGAGGTCTGGCTGGAAGGGGAGGGCGCCGCACGGCAGGTCATGCTGACCGTAAGCGACCGCGGCCCCGGCTTCGCGCCCGAAGTGCTGCGCCGCATCGGCCAGCCCTATATCTCGACCAAGGGGCGCGACGGGGGCGGGCTCGGCCTGTTCCTCGTCGTCAACGTGATCCGCAAGCTGGGCGGCGCGGTCTCGGTGGAGAACCGTGAAACCGGCGGTGCGAGCGTGCAACTGGCGATCCCCCTCGCTACACTGGCGCTCGAAGAACAAGAACAACGGCAGGAGAAGCAATGACCGACACTCCCTCCGCCATCGGCGCGACGGGCGCCAGCCTGCTCATCGTCGAGGACGACCCCACTTTCGCGCGAACCCTGCGCCGCTCTTTCGAACGACGCGGCTACCGCGTCGCCTCCGCTGCAAGCCCCGAAGAGGCCGAGGCGCTGTTCCTGGCGGACAGCTTCGAGTTCGCGGTGGTGGACCTGAAACTCGGCGCGGGTTCCGGCCTCACCGTGGTCGAGGCGCTTCATGCCCATGCGCCGCAGACGCGCATCGTCGTGCTGACCGGCTACGCCAGCATCGCCACCGCCGTCGAGGCGATCAAGCTGGGCGCCTCGCACTACCTCGCCAAGCCCTCCAACACCGACGACATCGAGGCGGCCTTCGCGTCGCTGCGCGGCGATGCCAGCGTGCCGGTGGAGGGCCGCAAGACCTCGATCAAGACGCTGGAGTGGGAGTACATCCACCAGACGCTGGTGGAGTGCGAATTCAACATCTCCGAAACCGCGCGCCGCCTCGGCCTCCACCGCCGCACGCTGGCGCGCAAGCTCGAGAAGCGGCAGGTTTGACACCTTCGACAAGCTCAGGGTGAGCGGAGGTAGCGTAAACCTCCAACCCCGCTCAGGCTGAGCCTGTCGAAGCCCCTGCAGTTTCCCGCGAGCCGCCAATACGCTATACAACCCACGAGAAGCCCCCGGTGATCGGAAACCATGTCCAGCTGTGATCTTTGCGTCGTCCGCAACCGGGCGATCTGTGCCGCGCTCGACGCCGGCGAACTCAATGCGCTCAATGCGATCGGGCGCACGCGCAAGCTGACCGCCGGGGAATCGATCATCTGGGAGGGCGAGGATTCGGTCCTCGTCGCCAATGTCATCGACGGTGTGCTCAAGCTCTCCACCAACACCGAGGACGGGCGCGAGCAGATCGTCGGCGTGGTCTATCCTTCCGACTTCATCGGACGCCCGTTCGGCGGCACCACCGGGCACGGTGTCACGGCGCTGACCGACGCCAGCGTCTGCGTGTTCTCCCGCCGCGACTTCGACGCCTTCGCGCGCGAGCATCCGGCGCTGGAGCACAAGCTGCTCGAACGCACGCTGGGCGAACTGGACCGCACGCGCCGCTGGATGCTGCTGCTCGGCCGCAAGTCGGCGGCGGAGAAGATGGCGAGCTTCCTCGTCGAGATGACCGAACGGCTCGGCGGCGCCGGCTGCCGGATCGATTTCGAGCATCCGGGGCGGCGCATCCTGACCCTGCCGTTCTCGCGCCAGCAGATCGCCGACGTGCTGGGCCTGACGATCGAAACCGTCAGCCGCCAGTTCACCCGGCTCAAGAACGAGGGCGTGATCGACCTGCCCTCGCGCCGCGAAGTGACGATCCTTGATTTCGACACGCTGGTCGCCGAGGCAGGGTAACGGTTCGTCCCTGTTACCGGCTCGCGGGAAACCATGGCGAGGCGGCGGCGTTGCCACTGGCATGTTTCATTCGCCCATCGTGCCGGGCTCCCTTGGCGCTCACCCGCACTACGGCCTGTTCAGTCGGCACACGGCCGTGCTGTTCGTGCGCAATGCCGTGGCCTCGTGCCTGTGCTTCGCGATCGACATGGCGCTGATCTGGCTGATGGTCTCGCAGCTTGGCATCGACAAGTTCGTGGCGGTGACGGTGGGGTTCCTCTTCGCCAACTCGCTGAATTACGGCCTTGCACGGGTCTGGGTGTTTCGGGAGAGCGATCGCGGGATCTTCACCGGCTATGTCTACTACCTCACCAACGCGCTGGTGGGGCTGGCGGTGATCCTCGGCGGCTTCGCGCTGCTGACGACGGTGTTCGATGCGCATTATCTGCTCGCGCGGGTGATCGTCTCGCTGTGTTCGGGCACGCTGGTGTTCATCCTGAACGCGACGCTGAACTTCCACGAAGTGTGAATGGGTAGGATGCGGGAACGCCGTCACCCAACACCGTCATCCCAGCGAAGGCTGGGACCGCTGGCCGAGTAAAGCCCAACCCTCGGCAGGGCGTTTGAACGATAGTTGGCCGTAACAGGCCAGCGGTCCCAGCTTTCGCTGGGATGACGATGTCGTTCGTGCAGCGGGGTCACGCAAAAATACCCGCTGGCGAGTGCGGGCCATTACGCCGGGGAAATCAACGCATCCGAAGTGAACATCGGGTCGGCGTCGGGAGCGTCCTCACCGGGACGCGGGGTTTTGTTTTCCGTGAAGCTCTGGCGAGCGGCCGGGTAACTCACGGTGCAGCCCGGCTCGACCTGTATTCCATCGGAAAGTCCCATGTGGCCGTCGTTAGGGTTCGCAGCGTTATCGGCCGAAGGCTATCCGGGATGGCCGTCCCAAGTCCTGCCGTGTGTCGCAGGAACGTATGGACGGCGTTTCCGGTAGCGCAGAGACAGTCCGGGTCTTCGAACGGACGCGTGGGTTGCGCGATCGCGGCTGAAACCGCATCCCGGCCCACGACGCCGACCCGATACACCGGAGCGACGTGATCATTCGCCGCTCCGGATGCTGGGCTATATAACCCATGTGGTTATATTTGTCAAGGACGAGCGCGCTCAGAACCGGTACGACAGGCCCGCGCTCAGCACCCACGGGTCGAGGTCGTGCTTCGTTTCCAGCACCTTCGCCCCATCGGCATAGAAGCTGGCGGTCGGCTTGATGAAGTACTTCTTGGCATCGAGCGTCACGCCGTAGCCGCTCTGGCCGAGCGCGATGTCCACGCCCGCCTGCAGCGCGACGCCGAAGGAATTGGACATCTTCACCTTGTCCACGCCGAGCGCCTGCGCGGTGGCGCCGGGCTTTTCGTCGAACACGAAGAACAGCGCGGGGCCGGCGCCGACATAAGGCTTGATCGGGGTGCCGGTGTCGAGGTGGTACTTGGCGGTCACGGTCGCGGGCAGGATCAGCACGTGATCGACAAGCCGCGTGCCCGCAAGGTCCGCCGCACCGCCCACGTGATGTTGGGTGAAGCAGCAGATCGTCTCGACCGAGACGGCCTTGGTGAAGAAATACTCGACCGCGAGGGTGGGCACGACGTTGTCGTTCGCCTTCGCGTCGACGTCGGTGACGCCCATGCCGGTGAGCGTGGTGGCAAGGCCCGAATCGATCGACTTGACCTTGTCGATCCCGCCGTCCGGCAGCACTGCCGTGCCCAGCACCTTGACCTGAAACCTGCCGTCCGGGCTTCCGGCCATCGCGGGCGTGGTGAAGGCAGTGGCCGCAAGCGCGGCGGCGAGCAGGGTGATCTTGCGCATATCGCTGTCTTTCGAATGACCGCCGGGGCTGCACCATGCATGTCCCCCCTCTTGAGCGGCCCTTGCGGTTTGCGCTTCATGCAACCGGGATGAATTGATCGGGCGCAAGTCGGGGAGAATTTTGCTGTCGCCCCGTCGTCCCGGACCTGATCCGGGACCGGTGGCTGTCTTTAGGCGCGTGCTGCCCGGCGGGGGCTTCGACAAGCTCAGCCTGAGCGGGACTGATAACCTCTCCTCTCAACACCGCTCAGGCTGAGCTTGTCGAAGCCCCTGCTGCGCGCACCGCGAGGCGGGCCGTTCACGGCCAGCGGTCCCGGATCAGGTCCGGAACGACGAGGGTTTTTGATCCCCGTCAATGCGACTCCCGGCTCCAGCGCCCAAGGCGGACCCTGATCAGCAACTCATCTCGAAAAGAGACAGCTTATGGTTTCGGTGCTGGCGCGGGCAGGCGTGTGGCTTGCCGTGCTCTTCCTTGCCGTGATGGCCTCCGCGCTGGCGGTGGATCAGGGCTTCGCCATCCACATGGGGATCGTCGCCATCGCGGCGATGACCGCCTTGTGGTTCACCTTGCGCGGCGCCGACTACGACGGCATCGCCCGCGGCGTGCTGCGCTTCCCCGATCAGGGCCGCTATGACGACGACCCGATCCGCTGGGGCATGATCGCCACGGTGTTCTGGGGCATGGCGGGCTTCCTCGCGGGCGTGTTCATCGCCGCGCAGCTGACCTGGCCCTGGCTCAATCTGGAGCCCTACCTCAACTTCGGCCGGGTGCGTCCGCTGCACACGTCGGCGGTGATCTTCGCGTTCGGCGGCAATGCCCTGATCGCGACGAGCTTCTACGTCGTCCAGCGCACCTGCCGCGCGCGGCTGGCCTTCCCCGGCCTCGCCCGCTTCGTGTTCTGGGGCTACCAGCTGTTCATCGTGCTGGCCGCCACCGGCTACCTCCTCGGCATCAGCGAGGGCAAGGAATACGCCGAGCCCGAATGGTACGTCGACTGGTGGCTGACCATCGTGTGGGTCTGCTACCTCGCGGTCTTCGTCGGCACGATCGTCAGGCGCTCCGAGCCGCACATCTACGTCGCCAACTGGTTCTACCTTGCCTTCATCGTCACCGTGGCGATGCTGCACGTGGTCAACAACCTCGACCTGCCTGTCAGCCTGCTGGGCTCCAAGAGCTACCCGCTGTTCGCGGGCGTGCAGGGGGCGCTGGTGCAGTGGTGGTACGGCCACAATGCGGTGGGCTTCTTCCTGACCGCCGGCTTCCTGGCCATGATGTACTACTTCGTGCCCAAGCAGGCCGAGCGGCCGGTCTATTCCTACCGACTGTCGATCATCCACTTCTGGTCGCTGATCTTCCTCTACATCTGGGCGGGGCCGCACCACCTGCACTACACCGCGCTGCCCGACTGGGCGCAGACGCTGGGCATGGTGTTCTCGATCATGCTGTGGATGCCGAGCTGGGGCGGCATGATCAACGGCCTGATGACGCTCAACGGCGCCTGGGACAGGGTCCGCACCGATCCGATCATCCGCATGATGGTGATGGCGCTGGCCTTCTACGGCATGAGCACCTTCGAAGGCCCGGTGATGAGCATCAAGAGCGTCAACTCGCTCTCGCACTATACCGACTGGACGATCGGCCACGTCCACTCCGGCGCGCTGGGCTGGAACGGGATGATCACCTTCGGCGCGATCTACTACCTCGTGCCGCGCCTGTGGGGCCGGGAGCGGCTCTACTCGCTGCGCATGGTGAACTGGCACTTCTGGCTCGCGACGCTGGGGATCGTGTTCTACGCCGCCAGCATGTGGGTGGCGGGCATCACCCAAGGCCTGATGTGGCGCGAATACGGGGCCGACGGCTACCTCGTGAACTCCTTCGCAGACTCCGTGGCGGCGCTCCATCCGATGTATGCGCTGCGCGCCTTCGGCGGCGCGCTCTACCTCGCAGGCGGGGTCATCATGACGGTCAACGTCTGGGCCACGATCCTCGGCAAGCTGCGTGAGGAAAAGCCCCTGCGCGATGCCGCCTACGACGCGGCGCAGGATCGTCCGATTTCTGGCCGCCCGATCCTCGCGAACTGACGACGAACAGGGACAAGAACCATGACCACCATCGTCGAACGCCACAAGACGCTCGAGAAGAACATCACCCTGCTGGGCATCTGCGCGCTGGTCGTCGTCGCCATCGGCGGCATCGTCGAGATCGCGCCGCTGTTCTGGATCGACAACACCATCGAGAAAGTTCAGGGCGTGCGCCCCTATACCCCGCTGGAGCAGGCGGGCCGCGACATCTACGTGCGCGAGGGCTGCTACGTCTGCCACAGCCAGATGATCCGCCCCTTCCGCGACGAGGTGGAGCGCTATGGCCACTACAGCCTCGCGGCGGAATCGATGTACGACCATCCGTTCCAGTGGGGCTCCAAGCGCACCGGGCCGGACCTTGCGCGGGTGGGCGGCAAGTATTCGGACAGCTGGCACGTCCAGCACCTGACGAACCCCGAAGGCGTCGTGCCCGAATCGGTGATGCCGAAGTACGGCTTCCTCGCCGAGCGTGACCTGCAAGTCGCCGACCCGGCCGCGAACCTGACGGCGCTGCGCCGCGTGGGCGTGCCCTACACCGACCGCGACATCACCAGTGCGCTGGCCGACCTCAACGCGCAGGCCGACCCGGAAGCCGATCCCGGCGACCTGCTCAAGCGCTACCCCAAGGCGCAGATCCGCGACTTCGACGGCGACCCCAGCCGCGTGACCGAGATGGATGCGCTCGTCGCCTATCTGCAGGTGCTGGGCACCATGGTCGACGTCAACGCCGCCGCCGCGCAGGAGCAGTTGGCGAAGGAGAAGGGCCGATGACCTTCTCTCTCAGCACTCACTCCACCTACGACATGCTGCGGCATCTGGCCGACAGCTGGGGCCTGCTGGCGATGCTGGTGGTGTTCGTCGTGCTGATCGCCTGGCCCTTCCGGCCCGGCCACCGCGCGAAGAACGACGCCGCCGCGACGATGATCTTCAAGGACGAGAACGATGGCTGAGCATCATCCAAAAGGACGCCTCGACGAAGCCACGAACACGGAAACCGTCGGCCACGAGTGGGACGGGATCGAGGAACTCAACACCCCGCTGCCACGCTGGTGGCTCTGGACCTTCTACGCCTGCATCGTCTTCGCGCTGGGCTACAGCGTGGTCTACCCGGCATGGCCGATGCTTTCGAGCGCGACGCAAGGCACGCTCGGCTGGACCAGCCGGGGCGAGCTGGACAAGGACATGAAGGCCGCCGCCGCCGCTCGCGCGAAGACCGTGGCGGCGCTTGCGGACATGAGAATCGAGGAGCTGCCGAAGCACCCCGAACTGATGCGCGCGGCGGTGGCGGGCGGCGCGGCGGCGTTCAGGATCAACTGCGTCCAGTGCCACGGCGCCGGTGCGGCCGGGTCGAAGGGCTTCCCCAACCTCAACGACGACGACTGGCTCTGGGGCGGCGATCTGAAAACCATCGAGACGACGCTGCTGCACGGCATCCGCCAGCCCGGTGATGACGCCACGCGGCAGTCGATCATGCCCAACTTCGGCAGCGACGGCCTGCTGACGGCGGCGCAGATCGATGCGGTGGCCGGGCACGTCCTCTCGCTTTCGGGCAAGGCGCGCGGTAACGCCGAGGGCGCGAAGCTCTTCGCCGACAACTGCGCCGTCTGCCACGGCCCGGCAGGCAAGGGCAGCCGCCAGTTCGGCGCGCCGAACCTGACCGACGCGATCTGGCTCGACGGCGGCACGAAGGACGATGTCGTCGCGCAGGTCAGCAAGCCGCACATGGGGGTGATGCCCGCATGGACCGGCCGCCTCGACCCGGTGACGATCAAGATGCTGGCGGCTTACGTCCACTCGCTCGGCGGGGGGGAAAAGACGCCTGCGCCCGAGCCCGAAGCTGCCGCCACCCCCTGACCCGTCATTCCCGCGAAGGCGGGAACCCATCTGATGACCGTGCAACATGCCAGTTCAGGAGATGGGTCCCCGCCTTCGCGGGGATGACGGAGAAAAAGGAAGCACTCCCAGGCGGGACAAGTACCATGAACAAGCCCCCCGACATGACCCAGCTCTCGCTCTACGCAAAGCGCGAGCCCGTCTTCAATCGCCGCATCGACGGCAAGTTCCGCCGCATCAAGTGGGCGATCATGGCGCTGTGCCTCGCGGTCTACTGGGTCACGCCGTGGCTGCGCTGGGACCGTGGCCCTTACGCGCCAACCCAGGCGGTGCTGATCGACCTCGCCCATCGCCGCTTCTACATGTTCGGCATCGAGATCTGGCCGCACGAGTTCTACTTCGTGGCGGGCCTGCTCATCATGGCGGGCATCGGCCTGTTCCTCGTCACCAGCGCGGTGGGGCGGGCGTGGTGCGGCTATGCCTGTCCGCAGACCGTCTGGACCGACCTGTTCCAGCACGTCGACCGCCTGATCGACGGCGACCGCAATGCGCGAATGCGGCTCTACAAGGCCCCGTGGGGACCGGCCAAGATCGCCCGGCGGCTGGTGAAGTGGGCGATCTACCTCGCCATCAGCCTCGCCACTGGCGGCGCGTGGATTTACTACTTCGCCGACGCGCCTACGCTCTGGACCGAATTCTGGAGCGGCACCGCCGACCCCGTCGCCTACGCCACCGTGGCGACGCTGACCGCGACCACTTTCGTGCTCGGCGGCTTCATGCGCGAACAGGTGTGCATCTACATGTGCCCCTGGCCGCGCATCCAGACCGCGATGACCGACGAGAAATCGCTGACCGTCACCTACAAGGACTTCCGCGGCGAACCGCGCGCCAGCCTCAAGAAGTCGCAGAAAGCGCCCGACGTGTTCGGCGACTGCATCGACTGCAACCAGTGCGTCGCCGTCTGCCCCACCGGCATTGATATCCGGCAGGGCCCGCAAGTCGGCTGCATCACCTGCGCCTTGTGCATCGACGCCTGCGACCGGGTGATGCAGGACATCGGCCGCCCGCGCGGATTGATCGACTACGCCACGCTGGACGACGCCGAGCGCGAGAAGGCGGGACAGCCGCCGACGCGCCACCTGAAGCTGATCTGGCGCCCGCGCACGCTGGCGTATCTCGCGGTCTGGGCGGGCATCGGCCTTGCCCTGCTGTTCGCGCTGGGCACCCGCGTCCACACCGGGCTGACCGTCGCCAAGGATCGCAACCCGCCGTACATCCTCCTGAGCGACGGCTCTGTGCGGGGCGCCTACACCTTGCGCCTGCGTAACATGGAGGGCCGCCCGCGCAAGATGGAGATCGCCCTCGTCGGCCTCCCCGGCGCGGTGATGTGGACCGACGACAGCGCCCGCGCCGACGCCGCCCGTACCCTCACCCGCACGATCCCCGCCGACGCCACGCTGCCTCTGCGCGTCTACGTCGTCGCCCCGCCGACAACCGCCGCGCAGGACTTCACCTTCCGCGTCACCGCCGAGGGCGAGGCGCGCGAGACCGCCCTATCCGAAGTGACCTTCGACACCCCGCAGGAGGCGAACCCATGACCGTGCAGACCCGCAAGCCTTTCAACGGAAAGCATATGACTGCGATCCTCGTCGCCGGGTTCGGCGTGGTGCTGGCGGTCAACGTGACGATGGCGACGCTCGCCAGCACCACCTTCGGCGGGATCGTGGTGGAGAACTCCTACGTCGCCAGCCAGGACTTCAACCGCTGGCTCGACGAGGCGGCGAAGGAGAAGGCGCTGGGCTGGAAACTGCAGGCGCGGCGCGGGGCCGAGGGCCGGGTGGTGGTGGACCTGACCACCCCTCGTCGTCCCGGACTTGATCCGGGACCGCTGGCCATGACCAGCCCACCTTCCGGCGAGGCGCCCACGGCCGGCAAGGCGCCCGCAGATGGCGCGCGCCTAAAGACAGCCACCGGTCCCGGATCAAGTCCCGGACGACGGGAAGTGCTCACCGCCGTGGCCCGCCACCCCCTCGGCCGCTTGCCCGACATCGCGCTCACCTTCCGCCGCGAGGGCGCGCAGTGGATCAGCGCCCAGCCGCTGCCCGCAGGCCGCTGGACCCTGCGCTTCGATATCGAGGCGGATGGCCGCCAATGGCGCACCGAACAGGAGATCGGCGCATGAACGCGATCACACCCCCGCCGTCGGTCCCTGCCGAAACCGCACTCGATACCGCGCCCAGCATCGACAGCCGCTTCACCGTCCCCGGCATCCGCTGCGCCGGCTGCATCGGCAAGATCGAACGCGGCCTCGGGCTCGTCCCCGGCGTGGCTTCGGCGCGAGTGAATCTCTCCGCCAAGCGCGTCGCTGTCAGCCATGCCGAGACGCTCGATGCCGAGACGCTGATCGAGGAGCTGCGCAAACTCGGCTTCGAGGCCGAACGCGCCGCCGACAACCCGCTCGCCCGCGACGATGTGGAGACGAAGCGCCTGATCCGCGCGCTGGCGGTGGCGGGCTTCGGCATGATGAACATCATGCTGTTCTCGGTCTCGGTCTGGTCGGGCACCGACGCGGTGACGCGCGGCATGTTCCACTGGATCAGCGCCCTGATCGGCATCCCGGTGGTGGTCTATTCGGGCCGCCCGTTCTTCGCCTCGGCGTGGATGGCGCTGAAGTACCGGCGAACCAACATGGACGTGCCGATCTCCATCGGCGTGATCCTGGCGACGGGCATGAGCCTCTACGAAACGCTGACCGGGGGCGAGCACGCCTACTTCGACGGCGCGGTGATGCTGCTGTTCTTCCTGCTCGCGGGCCGCACGCTCGACGCGATGATGCGCGGCCGTGCGCGCTCCGGCATCGCCGCCCTGCTCGGTCGCATGGGGCGGGGCGCGCACGTTCTCGACGAGGACGGCACTGCCCGCTATGTCGAGGCCGACAAGCTGCGCCCCGGCATGACGATGCTGGTGGCGGCAGGCGAAGCGCTCGCCGCCGACGGCGAGGTCGTCGAAGGCCGCACCACCATCGACACCGCGATGCTGACCGGCGAGAGCGCCCCGCGCCCCGCCGTGCCCGGCGACCTCGTCCACGCGGGCACGATCAACCTCGGCAACCCGGTGCGGGTGCGCGTCACCGCCGCCGCGCAGGACACCGCCATCGCCGACATCGCGCGGCTGATGGACGAGGCGGGCCAGTCCCGCTCGCGCTACGTGCGCGTGGCGGACCGCGCGGCGCGGCTCTATGCGCCCGCCGTCCACACCCTCGCGTTCCTCAGCTTCTGCAGTTGGCTGATCGCAGGGGCGAGCGTCTACAAGGCGCTGACGATCGCCACCGCCGTCCTCATCATCACCTGCCCTTGCGCGCTCGGCCTTGCGGTTCCGGCGGCGCAAGTCGTCGCGGCGGGGGCGCTGATGCGGCGGGGCCTGCTCATCAAGGACGGCTCGGCGCTGGAGCGGCTGGCCGAGGCGGACGAAGTGTTGCTCGACAAGACCGGCACCCTGACGCTGGGCGAACCGCGCCCGGTCACGCTGGCCATGCTCGGCCCGCGCAGCCGCGCCATCGCGCTGGGTCTGGCGCAGGCGAGCCGCCATCCGCTGAGCCGTGGGCTCGCCCATGCGCTGCGCGGCGAAGGCGCGGAGCCCGCAGCCGTCGAACTGGTGCGCGAGGCTCCCGGCTCCGGCATGATCGGGCGATGCGACGGCGCCGAAGTCGCGCTGCTGCGGCCCGAGGTGGAGACGGACACTCTCGCCGTCGACCTTCTGGTCGATGGCACCCGGACCCGCATAACCTTCGCCGACAGCCTGCGCCCTGACGTGACTGAGACATTGGCGGCGCTGAAGGCGCAAGGCCTCATCGCCGCGATCGCCTCGGGCGACCGGGTGGAGGCGGTCGGCGGCGTCGCGCGGAAACTGGGCCTGTTCGCCACGGCGGCGATGCGCCCGGCGGACAAGCTGGCGCTGCTCGAACGCCGCGCGGGGCTTGGGCACAAGGTGCTGATGGTCGGCGACGGGCTCAATGACGGCCCGGCGCTGGCAGGCGCCCACGTCAGCCTCGCGCCCGGCGGGGCGAGCGACGTGTCGCAGCAGGCGGCCGACGGCGTCTTCGTCGGCGAGCGGCTGATGCCGGTGGCGACGGCGGTGAAGGTCGCGCGCGCCACGATGCGGGTGGTGCGGCAGAACTTCGCGATGGCGGTGGGCTACAACGTGCTGGCGGTGCCGCTGGCGATCCTCGGCCACGTCACCCCGCTGGTTGCGGCGCTGGCGATGTCGGGAAGTTCGCTGCTGGTGGTCGGCAATTCGCTGCGGCTGGCGCGCGCGGCAGGGAAGGAAGCGCAATGACGATTCTCGGCTTCATGATCCCGCTCTCGCTGGCGATGGGGCTCTGCGCGCTGGGCACGTTCTTCTGGACGATGCGCTCGGGCCAGTACGAGGATATGGACGGCGCCGCCAACCGCATCCTGATCGACGAGGACGCGCCATGACGCGGCGCCCGCTCGCGCTGTTCGGCGCGCTGGCGCTGGTCCCGGCAATGGTCGGCCCGCTGCAGGCCGAGGCGCGTGACTTCGTCGCCATGACCTGCGGGGGCGGCGTGTTGAGTGTGCCGGTCCCCGCACCTCCGGGACCGCCGCAGGGGCCATGTTGCGCCAAGGGCTGCCATTCCGATTCCAAACGAAAGCGGCATGATCGATCGCAATGACGGCGCGGAGGGATAAGGCAAAGTTGCGGCCATGTGGACCTATCACCCCGAACTGCTGGCGATTCCCGTGCCGCGCTACACCAGCTTCCCCACCGCCGCCGAGTTCGCTGGCGGGATAGGCGCGGGCCAATACGAGGAGGCGCTGGAGCGCACGCAGGGCGAGGTATCGCTCTATGTCCACATCCCATTCTGCGAGAAGATCTGCTGGTATTGCGGCTGCAACACCAGCGTCGCCAACCGGCGGGACAGGGTAGCCAGCTATCTCGATGCGCTCCACCGCGAGATCGATCTCGTCGCCGAACGCCTGCCCGGAGGAGCGCGGGTGACGCGCATCGCTTTTGGCGGCGGCAGTCCCAACGGCATTTCGCCGATCGACTTCGTGCGGCTGGTCGATGCACTGACGCTGCAGTTCGAGACCTCGCACCCGGTCACTTCGATCGAACTGGACCCGCGCACCCTTGGCCCCGGGTGGGCGGGGGTGATCGCCTCGGTCGGGATCGCGCGTGCCAGCCTCGGCGTGCAGACCTTTGCGGAGCCGTTGCAGCGGGCGATCGGCCGCGTGCAGCCCACGGCGATGATCGAGCAGGCCGTCGCCATGCTGCGCGGCGCGGGCGTGGGATCGCTGAACTTCGATCTCATGTACGGGTTGCCCGGCCAGACCATGGCGCACCTGAAGGATTCGCTGGAGCGCACCGTCGCGCTGGGCGCCGATCGCATCGCGCTGTTCGGCTATGCCCACGTTCCGCACCTGATCCCCCGCCAGCGCAAGATCGATGCGAGCGAACTGCCCGGTGCCGAGGCGCGCTTCGCCATGGCAGCCTACGGGCACGGCTTCCTGATGGATCGGGGCTATGTCGCGGTAGGCTTCGACCACTTCGCGCTGCCCGGCGATCCGCTGGCGCAGGCGACGCTGACCGGGCATCTCAAGCGTAATTTCCAGGGCTTCACCGACGATCAGGCGCCGGTCCTGCTGGGGCTGGGAGCTTCGGCGATCGGCGGCTTCCCTGACCTGCTCGTCCAGAACGAGAAGAACACCGGGCGCTATCGCATGATGCTCTCGCAGGACCGCCTGACCGCGACGCGGGGCATCGTGCGCAGCGCCGAGGACCAGCGGCGCGGCGCGGTGATAGAGGCGCTGCTGTGCCAGGGCCGCGCGCCTGTGGCGGCGGACTTGTGGCAGGAGGCCGGGCCGCTGCTGCGCCCCTACCTCGATGCCGGATTGTGCGAGACCGATGGCGGCGACCTCGTCGTGCTGCCGGGCGGACTGCCTTACGCGCGCTCGATCGCGGCGCGGTTCGACCCTTACCGCAAGGATTCGCTGCGGCGCTTCAGTTCGGCGGTGTGAGCGTCACCCCCGCGTATCGAACTCCACCCCGAACAGGTTGCCCTCGCGCCAGCGCACGAGGCCCCAGACCTCGCGGCCGTCTTCCAGCGTGGCGCGTACCACTTCATTGAGGCGGGGCGGCTCCCCCGCCGCAGCGGCACTGAGCCCGCGCGAGGATATGTCGCGTACGATCACGGCAATTTCCCCCCCGCGCGAATCGGTCAGCGCAAAGCGCGTGCAGCGCCGGCGGCGGCGCTCGCGCAGGATCGGGGTGGGCCGGAAGCGGGACGTGTCCATTTCAGGCCAAGAACGGCGGCGCGCAGCAGAAATTCAGCGGGCTCTGGCGGATTTGACCGCGATCAATGCGAGACGCGGCCGCAAGTGCGAAGACCGTCTTGCCGGTCCACCGCACCAACCCCTTCCGCTCCGGCGGAGCCCCGGTGCGGTAACCGCTTCTCCCCAACTTCAAGGGGCGGCCCACCCTCGTGACGGACCGCCCCATTTTTTTGGCCCCTTTTTGGCGCATCGCGGAACACAGGCAAAAGAAAAGGCGGCCTTGCGAGCCGCCTCTTCCTCCTCTCAACAGGAAAACTCTGGTCAGTTGGCCGAAGCGAGGCTCGGCTGCTGCATGTAGGGAACCGGGTTCACGGCCTCGCCGTCGACGCGCACTTCGTAGTGGAGGTGCGGGCCGGTCGAGTTGCCGGTGGAACCGACGTAGCCGATGATGTCACCCTTGTGGACGCGCTGGCCGTCGGCGACGTTGAGGCGCGACATGTGACCGTAGCGGGTCTGCATGTCGCCGCCATGCTCGAGGCTGACGAACAGGCCGTAGCCGCTGAACCATGAGGCGCGGCTCACGGTGCCGTCTGCGGTGGCGTAGACCGGGGTGCCGGTGGGGGCGGCGAGATCGACGCCCTTGTGGGCGCGGCGGCCGCCGAGAATGGGATGTTCGCGCATGCCGAAGGTGCTGGTCATGCGCTCTTGAGCGAGGGGGTTGCGCGAGGGGATGGCGACGGTGGCGATACCGCCGACGGCTGCCTTGGGCTTGGCGGCGGCAAGGCCGGTTTCCTCATAGTTCTGCCAGGAGCTGAACAGCTGGCTGAACTGCTCGTCCTCACCGCCGGTGACCGACTGGTTCGCGGCCTGGCTGGTGCGCAGGGTGGAGGAAATGTCGGCAGCGGCAGCGCTGCTGTTGGCCATTGCAGGTTGCGCTGCAATGGACAGTCCCGCTGCGACGAAAACGCCGGTCACTGCGCGGAACTTGGCGAAAAATTTCGTTACGACCACTCGCAATACCTTGCTTATCCGCCGTCATTCCGAGGAAAGCGACGCTATTTTGAGCACGCCGAAACCGGTCGCGCCAAGGAGTATGGAGATCGTCGGAACCCCCCGCCGTCTCGTGAGTGTGACTTATGCCGTTAGTTTTGACTCAGGCAAGCGCGGTATACAGATCGCGCGACAAACCGGCAGCGAGGCGCGCCGAGTCGTTGAACGGCGGTTTAACGGAGCCGTGAAAGTAACGAAAAACCAAGGATTTCCACAGCTCTCCGGGCTCGTCGCCCAACCGTTCGGCGTGGTCGGCGAAATGATTTGCGCCGAATCGAACGTGGGCGATTTCGTCGTCAAGGATGCGTTCAAGGATGCGTGCGCCGCGCTCGTCGCCCATCGTGCGGACCCGCTCGATCGCCGCTGGGGTGACGTCCAGCGCCCTGGCTTCCAGCACCATCGGCACGACGGCGAGGCGGCCGCCGACATCACCCCGAGTCTCGTGCGCCGCGCTCCACAGTCCGTCATGGGCGGGCAGGGCGCCGTAGTGGCTGCCTTGCGTGCGCAAATGCCTGTCGATCAGGGAGAAATGCATCGCCTCGTCCGCCGCGACCTTGAGAAAGTCGGACACGAACTGCCGCCCCATCGATTCCCCGAACCGCCCGGCCATGTCGAGCGCGAGATCGATCGCCACGAACTCGATATGCGCCAGCGCGTGCCACAGGGCGATGCGGCCCCGTTCGCCCCCTCCCTTGCGCCGGGGCATCTTGCCGGGCGGCAGCAGTTCGGGCGCGTCCGGACGGCCGGGGGTCTCGGGCATCGCGGCGTCGAACGCGAAGGCGAGCCTCCCGAGCCGCCAGTCGCGCGCGACCTTGCGCGTCGCCATCACCTTGGCGTGCGGATCGCACTCGAGCAGGGCGGCGCGGATGGCGGCGGCGATGGTGGTCTGCATTGCAGTTCTCCCAAGTTTCGTCATTGCGAGCGCAGCCAAGCAATCCAGAGCAGTCTCAAGCCGCCCTGGATTGCTTGGCTGCGCTCGCAATGACGAAGAGTGAGTTACAGCGCCTTTGCGGCTTCCAGCACTTTGGCGGCGTGGTCCTTGACCTTCACCTTGTCCCAGACTTGCGCGATCTTGCCGTCCGCTCCGATCAGATACGTGGTGCGGACCATGCCCATGTAGGTGCGGCCATAGTTCTGCTTCTCGGTCCAGATGCCGAGCGCGTCGGAGAGACCGTTCTCCTCCGCATCGGTCGCGAGCGGGGCCTTGAGGTCGTGCTTGGCGATGAAGTTCTGGTGCTTCTTCGCCGAGTCCTTGCTGACGCCGAGCAGAGCGGTGTTCGCCGCTTCGAACTCGCCCTGCAGCGCGGAAAACTCGATGTTTTCCGTGGTGCAGCCGGGGGTCGCGTCCTTGGGGTAGAAGAACACGACCAGCTTGCGACCGGCGAAGTCGGAGGCCTTCACGCTGCCGCCGTCCGGCGTTTCAAGGGCAATGTCGGGGAACGGGTCGCCGATGTGCGGGCGGGTCATGCGTCTATCTCCAGGGTTTCGTCGAAGGCCGCGCACCAGGCATCCGCGATGTGGCGGCGCGCCGTTGCGAGGCCCGTTTCGAGCGCTTCCCAGTCCCCATAGCCGCATGCGCGCACGAGTGCCAAGCGCGCAGCAGGGCCGGGCACTTGCGCATCGGGCGCCAGCAGCCGTCCGGCGACGAGCAGGCGGGTAAGCGCGTCGTGCGCCTCGACCAGCGCGGCATCGACGAGTCCCGCTGCGGCCAGTCCGCGCACCGCCTCGCCGAGATCGGGATCGAGGCCGGGTCCGCGTTCGCGCAGCTGGATGAAGTGGACGATGAACTCCAGATCGACCAGCCCGCCGCGCATCAGCTTGACGTCGAGCGGGCCGCCCGGCGGCTTGTGGCGGGCCATCTTCTCGCGCATTTCCAGCACGTCGGCGCGCAGCTTTTCGGCCTCGCGCGGGGCGGTGAGGACGGCGTGCACGACTTCGGCCAGCGCCGCGCGGCCTTCGGGCGAGCCGTAGAGCGGGCGGGCGCGGCACAGCGCCATGTGCTCCCACGTCCACGCCTGCTCGCGCTGGTAGGTTTCGAAGCTTTCGAGGCTGGCTGCGGGTGGCCCCTGCTCGCCGGAGGGCCGCAGGCGGGTATCGACCTCGAACAATGCGCCTTGCGCGGTCGCCACCGACAGCGCGGAGATCGCCCGCTGCGACAGGCGGTTGTAATAATGCGTGGCGCCCAGCGGGCGGCGGCCGTCCGATTCGCGGCGGAAGTCACCGCTGAACAAGTATACAAGGTCGAGGTCCGAGGCGTGCGTCAGCACTCCGCCGCCCATGCGGCCGAGGCCGAGGATCAGCATCTCGCTCTGCGCGATATGCCCATGGGTGCCCTCGAATTCCTCGGCGGTGGCATCGGTAAGGACGACCAGTGCGGCCTCGGCGATGCGGGCGAGGGCGTGGCCGATCGCGACGGGATCGTTGGCGCCCTCGATCAGTTGTACGCCCAGCTTGAAGCGCAGCTCGCCGACCTTGCGCCGCACCGCGTCGAGCTTGCGTTCGTAGTCGTCGCCCGCCTCGAACCGCGTCAGTTCGGCGACCAGTTCCGCAATGCTGCCGGGCAGGTCGAAGGCGCTGGCGTCGATCAGCGGGTCGAGCAGGTCGGCGCGGCGGGCGAGGGCATCGGCCAGCGGCGGGGCAAGGCCGAGAATGCGCGCCAGCATCTCGATCAGCGCCGGGCGGGCCTGCAGTAGGTTGAACAGGTTGATCGCGCTGGGCAGGTTACCGAGCAACTGCTCCCACCGGGCGAGCGCGCGATCCGGTTCGGGCGCGGCGGCAAGCGCGGCGAGGAGGTCCGGGGCGATCGCGACGAACGCCGCCCGCGCGGCATCGGAACGCAGGGCGCGGACCTTGCCGCCGAGCCAGCCCTCGATGCGCTGGGCGACGGCAGCGGGATCGGCGAAGCCCAGTGCTTCGAGGTCCTCGGGCATGGTCGACTGGTCGGGCACTGCGACCGCGCCGGTGGGCGTATTCGCCATGATCAGCGTGTCGTAGCGCTCGCCCACCGCCTCGGTGATGGCGGTGAGTTCGTCGAGCAGGGCCTCGCCGCTCGCCATGCCGTCGAGCCGGGCGACCGCCTCGATGCCCTCGGCGGTTTTCGGCAGGCTGTGGGTCTGCTGGTCGTGTTGCATCTGCAGACGATGCTCGATCGTGCGCAGGCGGTCGTAGTGCTCGCCGAGAAGCTGTGCCTCTTCGGCCGGGACCAGCCCTGCCTCGGCCAGCGCGTCGAGCGTCGCGCGGGTGCCGCGCAGGCGCAGGGCCGGGTGGCGGCCGCCGTGGATCAGCTGGTGCGTCTGGGCGTAGAACTCGATCTCGCGGATGCCGCCGCGGCCTTTCTTGAGGTCGAAGCCGGGGCCGACTTGCGGGGAGCCGCGCGTGCTGGCGCGAATCTGCGCGGTCAGGCGGCCGATCTCGGCGATGGCGCCGAAGTCGAGGCTGCGGCGCCAGACGAAGGGGCGGATCGCGGCGAGGAACGCCTCGCCCGCCGCGACGTCCCCGGCGCAGGACCGGGCACGGATGAAGGCGGCGCGTTCCCAGGTCAGGGCGGAGGATTCGTAATGGCTCAGCGCGCCTTCGACCGGGATCGCCAGCGGGCTGACTTCGGAGGCCGGACGCAGGCGCAGGTCGACACGGAAGACGTAGCCTTCGTGTCCGACGTGCGAGAGGATCTCGACGACCGCGCGGGCGATGCGCTGGGCGGCCTCGCCGGGCTCGTCGCGCTCGCGGCGGGGCAGGAGTTTCGGGTCGAACAGCAGGATCGGATCGATGTCGGAGCTGTAGTTCAGCTCCCCGGCGCCGTGCTTGCCCAGTGCGAGGGCGAAGAAGCCTTTTGGCTTGGCAGGGTCGTAGTCCGGCACGCGGCGGCGGATTCCGGCGACGATCGCAGTGTCGAGTGCCCGGTCGGCGAAGGCGGAGAGGGCGCCGGTCACCTCCAGCAGCGGGAAGGCACCCGCAAGGTCGCCGATGGCGAGAGCAAGGCCGAGCGCCTGCTTCTCGCGGCGCAGGGCGGAGGCGGTGTCGGCGACGCCCTCCCCTGCCTTGCGGGCCAGCGCGAGGGCGGCCTGACCATCGCCGGCCTGCAGCAGTTCCGTCACGGCGGGAAGGCGATCGAGCGCGTTCGCAAGGAACGGCGCATGGGCGCGGGCGCGGTCGATCGCGCTGGTCCAGTCGGCACTCATGGCCGGCGTTCTGCCCTCGGCTTGCGGTTTGGGCAAGATTTCGTCGTCCCGGACTTGATCCGGGACCGCTGGCTGTCTTTAGGTGAGGCCTTGCGTCGGGGCGTTCGAACGCGATGTGGGCCGCTCACGGCCAGCGGTCCCGGATCAAGTCCGGGACGACGTCGGCGCATACTTGCCCCCACCCGCGCCGTCTGGCACCTGTGCGCCCGTTCGTCTGGAGGTCCCCCCATGAAGCCTTACCTGCCGCTCGTCGCGTTGGCCGCGCTTGGCGTTTCGCTCGCCGCTTCGGCCCAACCCTTGCCCAAAGGCACCGCGCTGAAGCCGCCCGCCGATGCAGGCGCGCAGCCGGACGTGCCGGTGGACCTGATGAAGGCCGTCACCAAGCGCCTCTCCGCCGACGACTTCGAGGGCCGCGCGCCGAGCACCGCGATCGAGCCGAAGGTGCTCGACTACATCGTCGCCCAGTTCAAGGCGGCGGGCCTGCAGCCGGGCAACAAGGGCCAGTGGCTCCAGCCGGTGCCGACCGTGGCGATCACCGCGAGCGACTACACGCCGCTCAAGGTTTCCGGCGCGGCGGCCTCGCTCTCGTTCAAGCCGGGCGACGACTATGTCGCGTCGAGCTACCGGGTGACACCGAAGTCGCAGGTGCAGGACAGCGAGCTGGTCTTCGTCGGCTACGGCATCAACGCGCCCGAACTCGGCTGGAACGACTATGCCGGGCTAGACATGAAGGGCAAGACGGCGGTGATCCTCGTCAACGACCCGGACTATGCGATGGAAGGCGAGCAGGGCCTCTTCAAGGGCCGCCGCATGACCTACTACGGCCGCTGGACCTACAAGTTCGAGGAAGCCGCCCGGCAGGGCGCGACCGCCGCGCTGATCGTGCATGACACGTTCCCGGCGGCCTACGGCTGGAACGTCGTCAACTCCAGCTGGACCGGCGCGCAGTATTCGGTGCAGACCCCGAACGACGCGATGGACCAGACCGTCGCCAACGGCTGGATCCAGAAGCCCGTGGCTGAGGCGATTCTCAAAGCCTCGGGCAAGGACCTCGCAGCGCTGACGAAAGCGGCGCAGGCCAAGGGCTTCAGGCCGGTCCCGCTTGGCCTCAAGGTCAGCTTCGGGTTCGACAATGCCATCCGCCGCTCGACGTCCAACAACGTCGTCGGCGTGCTGCCGGGCAAGTCGCGGCCGGACGAGGTCGTGCTCTATTCGGCGCACTGGGACCACCTCGGGCATTGCACGCCGCAGGGTGGCAAGCCGAACGACGACATCTGCAACGGCGCGGTCGACAATGCCGACGGCGTCGCCGCGCTCACCGCCATCGCCAAGATGAACGCGGAGACTGGACCTGCCGAGCGTAGCCAGGTCTTCGTGGCACTGACGCTGGAGGAATCGGGCCTGCTCGGTTCGGAGTTCTACGGCGCCAACCCGATCTATCCGCTCGACCACACCGTCGGCGGAGTGAACATGGATGCACTGCTGCCTGCGGGCCGCGCGAAGTCCTACACCCAGACCGGCGGCGACAAGTCCGAGCTGGGCGATCTCTACCTCGCTGCGCTGAAGGCGCGCGGTCTGACTGACGTGCCTGAGGATCACCCCGAGCGCGGCGGCTACTACCGCTCCGACCACTTCAGCCTCGCCAAGCGCGGCGTGCCGATGTTCAACGTCGAGCGCAGCGGCGACCTCATGAACGGCGGCACGGCGGCGGGCGAGAAGGCCGCGCAGGACTATACCGACAACCGCTACCACGCCCCGGCCGATGAATACTCGGAAAACTGGGACTGGAGCGGCATCACCCAGGACGTCGAACTGTTCTACGACCTCGGCCGCACGCTGGCGGACGGCACGATGTGGCCGAACTGGCGCGCAGGCGACGAATTCCGCGCGATCCGCGACAAGGCCATCCAAGACCGGGACTGCGCCGCTGCAACCAAGGGATGCAACACCAAGTGACTTTCACTCTCCCCCCCGAATGGGCCGCGCAGGACTGGCTGTGGATCGGTTTTCCGCATGATCCGGTCGAGTGGCCCGGCTTCCTGGAACGCGCGCAGGAACAGATGGCGGATTTCGCCAGCGCCGTCGCCGAGAGCGGACAGGAAGTGCGCCTGATCGTGCGCGACGAGGTCAATCGCGCCCGCGCGCTGGAGCTGGTGTCCGAAAAGGTGAAGCTTGAAACCCGCCGCTACGGCGACGTCTGGCTGCGGGATACCGGGCCGCTTGTCACCGTGGACTCGCATGGTAACCGCAAGGGCATGCGCTTCGGCTTCAACGGCTGGGGCGGCAAGTACCTGATGGACGGCGATCAGGAGATCGGCGAGGAACTGGCGCGCGATGCGGGTCTCGACGTCGAGATGGCCGACTGGATTCTCGAAGGCGGGGCGATCGATGGTGACGGCACCGGGCTGGTGGCGGTGACCGAGCAGGTCTTCCTCAACCCCAACCGGAACCCGCATCTGACGCGCGCCGACCTCGACATGCGGTTGCAGCGTGATC
Organism: Novosphingobium sp. HR1a; assembly: GCF_015594425.1. Classification (NCBI taxonomy): domain Bacteria; kingdom Pseudomonadati; phylum Pseudomonadota; class Alphaproteobacteria; order Sphingomonadales; family Sphingomonadaceae; genus Novosphingobium; species Novosphingobium sp. HR1a. The sequence goes on along the minus strand of NZ_JABXWS010000058.1, from coordinate 77,350 downwards.
TCGGTTACGAGCGCGTGCTGTGGCTGGGCGACGGTCTCATCAACGACCATACCGACGGTCACGTCGACAACCTCGCCCGGTTCGTGGCGCCGAACCTGCTGGCGGTGCCGCGCGCGACCGGCAAGGACGATCCCAACGCCGCGATCTATGCCGACGCGAAGGCGCGGGCCGAGGCGATGGGCGTCAAGGTTGCCGAGGTCCCTTCGCCGGGCCGGGTCGAGACCGATGGCCGGGTGGAGCCCGCCAGCTACATGAACTTCGCGATCACCTCGAAGCTGGTGGTCGTGCCGATCTACGGCACCGAACATGACGAGGAGGGCGTTGCCGCCATCGCCGCGCTGTTCCCGGACCGCGACACTCTGGGCGTCATGGCCGATGCGGTGCTGGCGGGCGGCGGTTCGTTCCATTGCTCCAGCCAGCAGATGCCGTCGGTCTGAGACGTTGCCTTAACGCTTTGGAAACCACTGCGCGTGCATAGTCGCGCGCATGGCTCGCATCGTCGCTCTCGCGCAGGTTCATCGTCCCGTCATCGGGAGCGAATGGTTGCGCCCGCTGATCGTGGGCGGCTGCGCATTGGCGCTCATCCTCGCGCGCGACGCACTGCCCTTCTGAGCGCCATGCCGTTCATCGGCCGGCAATCTTTTCAAACAAATTCAACGTTTCGTGACAGAGCGTGGCTGCGTCTTGTCTCGCTTGTTGCACTGCACACCTAGATATTGCGTTGCAGCAAAGTTTTGTCGCATTGGGATGATGCAATCGAAATCGGGCGTCCCCAATCTTTAAGGCGACCCTTTGATGGAGATGACAATGCGCAACATGACTGACGCCGACCGCGCCCGCGTGCGCGAATCGTTCATCGGCAACGGCCTGCTTTTTCTGTTCGGCTGCGGCGTTCTGGCCTTTCTGGTCGCCGTGGACCGTGTAGACTGGTTCTCGATCCGGCCCGCCACCGGAACTTCGATCGCGATGGCCCGTTCGACCGAGGGTGCTCCCAAGGTCGGCCCCGCCGCTGCCGAGCCCGTGAGCCCGAAACCGTGACAACGGAGCCTGCCAGGACCCAATGATCGTCGCCAAGATACCGAGTTCCACCCGCGTCATCCAGGAGATCTGGAAGCCGCTGACGCTGCTCTTCGTGTGGGACGTGATCGTCACGATCACCTATTACATACTCCCGTTCAAGGCGCCGGAGCTGCCGATCACGCTGTTCGGCTCGGCGCTGGCGCTGTTCCTCGGCTTTCGCAGCAACTCGGCCTACCAGCGCTGGTGGGAAGGGCGCGGGCTGTGGGGCCTGATGATCAACGCCAGCCGCAACATCGCGCGTGCGGCCCGCAACTTCATGCCCGACCCCGAGGCGTCGGAGCTGAAGCGGGAGATCGTCTATCGCCAGATCGCCTACGTCAACGCGCTGCGCTGCCAGCTCCGCCGTCTGCCGCAGGACGAGGAAGTCCTTCGCGTATTTCCCGGTGACGAGAAGGACCCCGCATTCAGCCGCGTCAACGTCGCCAACGGCATTCTCGACGGCACCGGCCGCCGCATCGATCAGGCTCGCCGCAAGGGCTGGATCGACACCATCCAGCAGACGCAGATGGAGGCGGTCCTCGTCGATATTGCCAACTCTCAGGGCGGCATGGAGCGGCTCAAGAACACGCCGTTGCCGTTCCAGTACCGCTTCATCCCCGAAGTGTTCACCCACCTGTTCTGCGTCCTCCTGCCGATCGGGCTGGTCGAGACGCTGCAGTTCGCGACGCCGCTGGGCTCGACGATCGCAGGGCTGATGTTCCTCGCGGTGCTGGCGATCGGTGACGATCTCGTCGACCCCTTCGCCAACGACGTCCACGACCTGCCGCTCAATTCCATGTGCCGCACGATCGAGATCGACCTGCTGCAGGCGATCGGCGAGCCAGCGCCCGCACCCGTCCAGCCTGACAAGCACGGGGTGCTGTGGTAATCTTGGGGGTATGAAGCTCTACAAGGATCGTCAGGTCACCAGCGCTGCGCTGCGCTTCGGCAAGGTCTTCAGCGCGGAAGCCCGGGCGGATTTCAGTCCGGTTGGGCTTCTGGCGGTTGGGACCATGGTTACCGGGATATTGCTCGGCAGTGCGGTGATCGTGGCGGTTTCGAAGGGTTCGAAGAAGAAAGCAGGGGAGCATGGTCCCCCTGCACCCCCGTTACCGTCGAGCTGATTGCGGGCAGCGGCGCCGCACGCTCATTGTGAGGCTATCACCTCGATATTGCGAGCGTAGCGAAGCAATCCAGCGCGGTATGAAACTGCCCTGGATTGCTTCGCTACGCTCGCAATGACGAACTTGAGGTGATGCGCCGCAGGCCATTATTAAGGCTGCAGTCCATACGAAACGCTACTGCGCGCGCTACGACGACAGTTCAGGGGTCTGGGGCGATGGCCCCAGGACTTCCCTTATTCGCTCTTGGACGCAAACCAGATCACGTGCTTCGGCCCCTTGCCGTTGCTGCGCGCGTGGACCTTCACTTCGTCCACCGCGAACCTCGCCCGCTCGATGCGGCGGGTGAAGGAAGGATCGGCACCGGCCGACCAGATCGCCAGCACGCCGTCCGGGGTCAGCGCCCCGTAAGCCTCGCGAAGGCCGACCTTGGAATAGATGACGTTGTTGTCCTCGCGGACCAGCCCATCGGGGCCGTTGTCGACGTCGAGCAGGATCGCATCGTAGTCACCATGGCCGTCGACGATGGCCTGCGCGACGTCGCCCATCACCAGGTTGACGCGCGGGTCTTCGAGGCAGTCCCCGGTCAGGTGCGCCATCGGGCCCCGCGCCCACTGGATGATCTCGGGCACCAGTTCGACGACGGTGATCTTCGCGTCGGCGGGCAGCACCCGAAGCGCGGCGCGCAGGGTGAAGCCCATGCCGTAGCCGCCGATCAGGAAGTGGGGGCGCTTGGAAGAGCCCTTGATCCGGTCGTAGGCCATCGTCGCAAGAGCTTCTTCCGAGCCCCACTTACGCGTGCTCATCAGCTCGTTGTGGCCGATGACGATCATGAAGTCCTTGTCGTGACGGAACAGCTCAAGCTTCTCGCCGTCCGGAATCCATGCACTGTCGAGGAGTTCGCGCTGGATCATGCCTTCAGGTCCGGCGCGGTCGCCTCGGCGGTGAGCAGGGCGATGGCTTCGTCCAGCGACATGACCTTCTGGTGCTCGGCGCCGAGCGTGCGCAGGGCGACGGTGCCTTCCTCCGCCTCGCGCTTGCCGACGACGACGAGATGCGGGACCTTCTTGAGCGAGTGTTCGCGCACCTTGTAGTTGATCTTCTCGTTGCGCACGTCGGTCTCGACGCGCACGCCCGCCGCCTTCAGCTTGGCGGCGACTTCGGCGGCATAGCCGTCGGCGTCCGAAACGATCGTCGTCACCACGGCCTGAACCGGGGCCAGCCACACCGGCAGCTTGCCCGCGAAGTGCTCGATCAGGATGCCGATGAAGCGCTCGTACGAACCGAAGATCGCGCGGTGCAGCATGACCGGGCGGTGCTTCTCGCCGTCTTCGCCGATGTAGTGCGCGTCGAGGCGCTCGGGCAGCATGCGGTCGGACTGGATCGTGCCGACCTGCCAGGTGCGGCCGATCGCGTCGGTCAGGTGCCATTCCAGCTTGGGCGCATAGAACGCGCCTTCGCCGGGCAGTTCTTCCCATCCGTATTCCTCGGTGGCGAGCCCTGCGCGCACCACGGCGTCACGCAGTTCGGCCTCGGCCTTGTCCCACTGCTCGTCGGTGCCGATGCGGTTGTCCGGGCGCAGTGCCAGCTTGATCGCATAGGTGAAGCCGAAGTCGCGATAGACCTTGTCCGCCATTTCGCAGAACGCCTGCACTTCGCCGACGATCTGGTCTTCGCGGCAGAAGATGTGGCCGTCGTCCTGCGTGAACTGGCGCACGCGCATCAGGCCGTGGAGCGCGCCGTGCGGCTCGTTGCGGTGGCAGCAGCCGTTCTCGACGATGCGCAGCGGCAGGTCGCGATAGGACTTGATGCCCTGCTTGAAGATCAGGACGTGCGCCGGGCAGTTCATCGGCTTGAGCGCCATCCACTGCGCGTCGTCCGAGATGATCGGGCCGTCGTCCTCGGTGTTGGGCACCTCGTCGGGGATGACGAACATGTTCTCGCGGTACTTGCCCCAGTGGCCGGACTGCTCCCACTGGCGCGCGTCCATGACCTGCGGCGTCTTCACTTCCTTGCAGCCCGCGTCGTTGACGGCGCGGCGCATGTAGTCTTCGAGCGCGCGATAGATCACGTAGCCCTTGGGGTGCCAGAACACCGAGCCGTGCGCCTCGTGCTGGAGGTGGAACAGGTCCATCTCGTTACCGAGCTTGCGGTGGTCGCGCTTGGCGGCTTCTTCGAGGCGCGTCAGGTGCTCGGCCAGCTGCTTCTTGTTGAGCCAGCCGGTGCCGTAGATGCGCGAAAGCATCGCGTTGTTCTGGTCGCCGCGCCAGTAGGCGCCCGACACGCGCGTCAGCTTGAAGGCGGCGGGGTCCAGCTTGCCAGTCGAGGGCAGGTGCGGGCCGCGGCACATGTCGAGCCAGTCGTCGCCCGACCAGTAGACCGTCAGCGGCTCGTCGCCGGGCAGTTCGGCGGCCCATTCGGCCTTGAAGCTCTCACCCTGCTGCTTCCAGCGGCTAATGAGCTGTTCGCGATCCCACACTTCGCGGCGCAGCGGCTTGTTGGCGGCGATGATCTTGCGCATCTCCGCCTCGATCGCGGGCAGGTCTTCATCCGTGAACGGGCGCTCTGCCGGGGCGAAGTCGTAGTAGAAGCCGTCGTTCGTCGAAGGACCGAAGGTGATCTGCGTGCCGGGGAACAGCGCCTGCACCGCTTCGGCAAGGACGTGCGCGAAGTCGTGGCGGGCCAGGTCCAGCGCCTCGGCCTCGTCGCGGCTGGTGACGAGCGCGAGGCTGGCGTCGCCGGTGAAGGGGCGACTGAGGTCCACCAGTTCACCGTCGATCTTCGCGGCGAGGGCGGCCTTGGCGAGGCCGGGGCCGATGGCGGCAGCGACGTCGGCCGGGGTCGAGCCTTGCGGCATCTCGCGCACGGAACCGTCGGGCAGGCTGATCTTGAACATTTCGGACATGGACGAACTCATTCTCTCGTTTGCCCCATGCCATACCAGAGCATGTGGGCGGAAAACCTTTGGGGGCGCCATGGCACAGGCGCGCCTCCGGGTGAAGGTGCGGCGTCGGCTGAAATGGCTCTATTTCGGAAACGAGAGACGCCAATCTCGCCCGAAATCCGGGCGACGGCGGTTCTTGCTCAGCCTGCGACCAACCGTGCCCGGACGAGCCGAGTAGTCTGGGTCGTAGTCTTGGCGGTGCGCAACAGCATGAGCGCAATGTAGCGATTCGGGCGCGGAAAGCCAAGCGTGGTCCCGGGATCACCCGATGACGACGAGGTTACTTTCCATAATGTCAATGTTGCTTGACTTATGATGACTAGAGTGACAAACGTCCTTTACACATAAGCAAGGAGGCTTGTCATGACGGACCAAACCCTGTCGCGCGGACCCGCTTGGTTCTGGGGTGGCGCGTTTTTCGTAGGCATGTTCGGCACAGGGTTCGCCGCGCGTGCGCTGGATCTGGGGTCGATTCCCTCAGCGCTGGTGATGATCCCACCGATGCTGCTGCTGATCCCGCTGGTCCGCGCTTCCGAGAAGGCACAGGCAGCGTGCGGAGCGCTGTCTCCCGCAACGCGGCGCTACAATCGCCGGGGCCTGATCTGGGCGTTCGGTTATGTGATCTTCCTGTTCGTGGCCGTCTTCGGGGCCAAGTCCGGCGCATCCGGGCCTCTGCTCTGGCTGCTGGCGCTGCTGCCGGCGCTGCCGATCTTCTTCATGCTGTGGACGATGGCGCGCTATCTGGTGGAGGAGACCGACGAGTATCTTCGCATGCGTGTCATCAACGCGGCTCTCTGGGCCACCGGGCTGCTGCTGGCGGTGGCGACCGTCTGGGGCTTCCTCGAGACGTTCGAACTGGTCCCGCACGTTCCCGGCTGGGCCGCCGTGCCGGTGTGGGCGGTGGGACTGGGCGCCAGCTCTATCGTCAATCGCTGGAGGGAGGCGTGAAGAACCGCCTCAAGGTCCTGCGCGCCGAGCGCGGCTGGAGCCAGCAGGATCTGGCCGAGCGGCTGGAAGTCTCGCGCCAGAGCGTCAACGCGATCGAGACGGGGCGCTACGATCCCTCGCTGCCGCTGGCCTTTCGCATTGCCGACCTCTTTGGTATGACGATCGAAGAGATATTCCAGAGGGGCGAGTGATGGCTGGCGGGCCGTTGAAGCGAAGGCGTGGGGCACGGGTCGGCGTGGCGGTGGCGATCGCGGCGGCTGTCGCGGTGTCGCTGGGACTGTTCCAGTCCGCCGCCGAACCTGCCCGGCCGCGTGAGGAGACCGGTTTCGGCACGATCCGTGCCGATGGCAAGGTGATCCTGCGGGTCGTGGCGCCGATCCTTTACTAGCGGTGCTTTCTGCGCGGGGGGGCTTCGACAAGCTCAGCCTGAGCGGGAATAGGGGTATTCCTGAAATCCGCTCAGGCTGAGCTTGTCGAAGCCCCTGCGCCTCACGCTGCCACGTTGCCGGTTCACAACCACCCGTCCAGGGCTCGAGCCCTTCAGTGCAGGGTATGCACGTGCGTTCCGCGTTCGCTCAGCTTGCCCAGCGCCGTCATCGCCAGCCACCCGGCCGTCATGCAGACCCACGGCATCACCGGATAGTGAAACCGCGACTGGCCCGAGAACACGAGGCAGATCAGCGTCGGATAGAGCGCGATCCCGTAAGGCAGCAGCCACCAGCCGATCCACCGCTGCCCGTCGCGGCGCCGCCTTGCGATCATCACGAAGAACGCGGCGCCAAAAGCCGCCATCAGCAGCACGTAGTACCCCTGATTGAGCACCCGCACCGCGCGATAGACCATCTCGAACCGCGCATAGCCCGTCGCGCCGCCCTGATAGGCCCACTCGGCCTCGCCATCGGGCAGCCAGAGGCGCAGGAACTTCTTCGGCAGCAGCTTGGCGAAGCGGTCGGGATGCGCGGTGATCCACGCCATTCCCAGTCGCCGCGCCTCGGCGTCGCGCGCCACTTCGTCGAGGCCGGGGCGGGCCATCAGCTCCTTCACCACCGGCGCGTCGGGGGTGTAGTCGCCGGTCGCGGTGTCGTGGTTGCCGGTGAGGAGCGTATAGCCGCCGTTGGTCGAGACCGCGACCCAGTGGCCCAGCTGGATCTCGTTGCGGATCGTCCAGGGCAGCACCGTCAGCGCGGCGAGCGCGAGCACCAGCAATCCCTCACCGAAAAGGCGCGGGAAGCGCTTCCACACCTGCCCCATCCTTAGCCACTCGATCGCGAACAGCAGCGGCACCACCACCAGCGTCTGCGCCTTGACCATGGTGGCAACGCCGAACAGGAACCCGGCGCTGACGAGGTGCCAGCGGCTGGTGCGCGTCACGATCACCCAGCATCCCGCCATCAGCAGCGCGGTGTAGAACACCTCGGTCAGCGCCAGCGGGACGTAGCCGATCGCGTTGGGGTAGACCGCCAGCAGCAACAGCCCGGCGCGCGCTGCGCCCTCCGAGCCGAACAGGCGGCGCCCCAGCGCCAGCGCCATGGCGCCGATCAGCATTGCGCTCACGAGGTTGAACAGGCCGAGCGAAACCTGGCCGGCGCCGAACTTGGCGAACACCAGCCCCAGCGCGATCGGCCAGCCTGCGGGCCAGAACGCGGTGGGCGCCCCTTCGTTGTCGAGATAGCCTTGGCCCGCCGCGAGACTGACGGCGCGCGTGAAATACCACTCCGCATCGGACGTTGGCGCCACGTCGATCAGCAGCACCGCCACCCGCAGGGCGAAATACAGCGCCCAGATACCGAGCAGTACCGAGCGATCGGTGGCGAACCATTCGAGCCGCAGCGCAAGCCGGGACGGGCGGGTAGGGAAGTGGATGACCTTGGCGCTCATATCGGCCCGAACGGTTAGCGGTCGGGACTTAAGATCGCATTACGGTGAGGGCGTCCAGAGGTTTCGATACCAATCTGGCCCACCCCGTCCGGCTAGGCCCTGCGGGCCAAGCCTCCCGGCCCTCCCGCTTGCGGGAGGGTGAAACGTCCTGCTCCCCTCCCGCTTGCGGGAGGGGTTGGGGGTGGGCCTTCTCTTAATTCACACCGTCGCCTTGCCCTGCAGCCAACCACTTCCCACTAAGGGCACCATGACTTCGACCAGCTATCTCGATCTCTCCGACGGGCGTTCGATCGCCTACCGTTTCACTCCCGGCACTGGCCCGGTCATCGTCTTCCTCCCCGGCTACATGTCCGACATGGCCGGTTCCAAGGCCGCCGCCCTGTTCGAGATGGCGCGCGCCAGCGGGCTCCCCTGCCTGCTGTTCGACTATTCCGGCTGCGGCGAATCGCCGGGCGACTTTGCCGACGGCACGCTCACGCGCTGGAAGCAGGAAGTGCTCGCGCTCGTCGCCGCGCTGGAGACGGACGAGAAGATCGTGCTGGTCGGTTCCTCGATGGGCGGCTGGCTGATGCTGATGGCGGGCCTCGCGCTGGGGGACCGGCTGGCGGGCCTCGTCGGCATCGCACCGGCGCCGGACTTCACCGAATGGGGCATCCCCCAGATGGACAAGGCGCTGCTCGCGGACGGGGAAATCCTCTTCGAGGACAATCCCTACGGCCCCGAGCCGACCCCCACGCACCCCGGTTTCTGGGCAGACGGACAGGCCAACCTTATGCTGGAGGGCGAGATCGCCATCGACGCCCCGGTGCGCCTGCTCCACGGCCAGCGCGACCCGGACGTGCCTTTCGAAATCTCCATGAGGCTGGCGGAGAAACTGCGTTCAGCCGACGTGCAGGTCACGCTCATCAAGGACGGCGATCATCGCCTCTCGCGTGATGCCGACATTCGCCTGCTCCTGCGCACCGTCGCGGAACTGGTGCTTCCGTTGGCAGGGCCGCGCGCAGAGGGCACCCCGGAGTCCTGATCCCCATGTCCTCGCTGCTTCTCCTCCTTCCGCTGATGGCCCAGGTCGGCCCTGCTTCCAGCCTGCCGAGTTCGGCACGGCCCTATGCCTCGCAGCTGCCGCTGGAGATCATCGAGAAGAAGGACAAGGAAGACCGCGACCGCCGCGCCCGCGAGGCGCAGAACGTCGCGATGCCTGCCGCCCGTAGCAGCGCCGGTTGCATGAGCGCGGTCGAGGCGAACCCGGAGAAATCCGCCGAACTCGCCCGCAGCGCGCTGGCCGACGCCATCGGGCGCGAGCGGGTGCGTGCGGGCCTGTGCCTCGGCGTGGCGCTCAGTGACCTCGACCGCTGGGACGAGGCGCGAACCGCCTTCACCAATGCCCGCGATGCCGCCGATCCCGCTGACCACGCCAGCCGTGCGCGTCTGGGCGCGATGGCGGGCAATGCCGCGCTCGCCGCCGGGCAGGCGGGGCAGGCGCTCTCGCTGCTCGCCCCTGCAGCGACGGACGCCAAGATCGTCGGCGATGCGGACCTCACCGCCTCGATAGCGCTCGACCGTGCGCGCGGGCTGGTCGCCGTGAAGCAGCCCGACGAGGCCGCCAACGCCCTTGCCGAAGCGCGCGCCGCGCAGCCGGACAATGCGCAGGCGTGGCTGCTTTCGGCCACGCTTTCGCGCCGTCAGGACAAGCTGGCACAGGCGCAGACCCAGATCGAGAAAGCTGCGAGCCTCGCTCCGCAAGACCCCGAGATCGGGCTGGAGGCGGGCGTCATCGCCATGCTTTCGCACAACGATGCCGCCGCGCGGCGCAGCTGGGAATCGGTCGTTGCGGCCGCGCCTTCCAGTGACGCTGCGGTGACGGCGAAGCAGTACCTATCCCAGCTCGGCTCTCCTGATCCGGCAAAATAAGGTTTCTCCCATGATCCCGATGTCCGTCCTCGATCTCGTCACCGTCCGCGAAGACGGCACTGTCGCCGAGGCGCTCGATATCTCCGTACGGACCGCGCAGGCGGCCGAGCGCGCGGGATACCGGCGCTACTGGGTGGCCGAGCATCACGGCATGGACGGCATCGCGGGCGGCGCGACCTCGGTGGTGCTCGCGCATCTCGGCAATGCGACCAGCACGATCCGCATTGGCGCGGGTGGCATCATGCTGCCCAACCACACGCCTTACGTGATCTCCGAGCAGTTCGGCACGCTGGCGGCGCTGTTCCCCGGCCGCGTCGATCTCGGTCTCGGCCGCGCGCCGGGCGCCGACGGGCGGTTGGCCCATGCGCTGCGCAAGGACATCCACGCCGCGTCCGAGCGCTTCCCCAACGACGTGGTGGAACTGCGTGCCCGGTTCCAGGGGCAGGCGGCGGGCGGCGTTCCTTCGCCTCAGGCTGCGGGGGCGGATGTCGAGATGTGGATTCTCGGCTCCAGCCTGTTCGGCGCGCAGCTGGCGGCGATGCTGGGCCTGCCTTACGCCTTTGCCTCGCACTTCGCGCCCGCCGCGCTGGATGATGCCGCGCGGGTATACCGTGAGCGGTTTGAGCCATCCGAGACGCTGTCCAAGCCGCACTTCATGGCCGCGATCAACGTGGTCGCCGCCGATACGGACGAGGAGGCGGTCTACCTGTCCTCTTCAACCGACCAGAGCTTCGTGGCGCTGCGCTCGGGCAATCCGGGCCGCCTGAAGCCGCCGGTACGCGATTACCGCGCCGGTCTTCCCGGCGCGGCGCAGGCGATGCTGGAGCAGGTGCGCTCGGTCAGCGCGGTCGGCAGCCCGGCGACGGTGCGGAAGGGGATCGAGGACTTCGTCGCCCGCACGCAGGCGGACGAGCTGATCGTCAGCATCGCCACGTATGATCCCGAGGCGCAGATTCGCTCGCTGGAACTGACGATGGACGCGATGAAGCAGCCTGTAGGCTGAACGTTTGTCCAGCAATGCGATGTTGGCTGTCGGGGTAACTAGATTTCGTCTGGGGCATTGACCGCGCGGTTAAATTGCGGAACTCAACGCGCCATGGAAAAATCAGACGTCGTCATCGTGGGAGCGGGACATGGGGGAGCGCAATGTGCGCTCGCCCTGCGCCAGAACGGGTTCACCGGAACCATCACCGTCATCGGCCGCGAGCCGGAGCATCCTTACGAGCGGCCGCCGCTTTCGAAGGAATACTTCGCGCGCGAGAAGACCTTCGATCGTCTCTACATCCGCCCGCCGACGTTCTGGGCCGAGAAGGAGGTGACCTTCAAGCTCTCCACCGAAGTCACCAAGGTGGACGCAGAGGCGAAGGAACTTACGCTCTCGAACGGCACGACCTTCGGCTACGGCAAGCTGGTCTGGGCGACCGGCGGCGATCCGCGCCGCCTCTCGTGCGGCGGCGCCGATCTGGCGGGCGTCCACGCGGTGCGCACCCGCGAGGACTGCGACACGCTGATGGCCGAAGTCGATGCGGGGACGAAGAACATCGTCGTCATCGGCGGCGGCTACATCGGGCTCGAGGCGGCGGCGGTGCTGTCGAAGATGGGGCTGAGCGTGGTCCTGCTCGAAGCCCTGCCGCGCGTGCTGGCGCGCGTCGCGGGTGAGGAACTGTCCGAGTTCTATCAGAAGGAACACCGCGACCACGGCGTCGATCTGCGCACCGGCGTTGCGGTGGAATGTCTCGAAGGCGACGGCCACCGGGTAACGGGCGTGAAGCTGGTCGACGGCGAGGTGATCCCGGCCGAGGCGGTGATCGTCGGCATCGGCATCGTGCCCGCCGTCGGCCCGCTGATCGTGGCGGGTGCCTCGGGCGCAAACGGCGTGGACGTGGACGAGTTCTGCCGCACCTCGCTGCCGGACATCTACGCGATCGGCGACTGCGCGGCCTTCGCCTGCGATTATGCAGGCGGCACGGTGATGCGCGTGGAATCGGTGCAGAACGCCAACGACATGGCGACGTGCGTGGCCAAGGCGATCTGCGGGGACGAAAAGCCTTACAAGGCGTTCCCTTGGTTCTGGTCGAACCAGTATGATCTCAAGCTGCAGACGGCGGGGATCAACATGGGCTTCGACCAGACGGTGACGCGCGGCGACGTCGAGGGGCGCAGCTTCTCGGTAGTCTATCTCAAGCAGGGCAAGGTCGTGGCGCTGGACTGCGTGAACATGGTCAAGGACTACGTGCAGGGCCGAAAGCTGGTGGAAGCGGGCGCCACGCCGGACGTCGAGCGCCTCGCCGACGCGGGCGTGCCGCTCAAGGAACTGGTCTGACAATGGCGTCGTCCCGGACCCGATCCGGGACCGCTGGCCTTGAACCGCCTTGCTGTCGGCAGGGCGCCTTTACCCGAGGTCGCGCCTAAAGACCGCCACCGGTTCCGGATCAAGTCCGGGACGACGTCAGCTTGCCTCTCGCCCATCGTGCCGCATCTGCAACGGCATCGTCTGCATCCGCCAGCAGCGGCTCCACCTGCGCCAGCAGCACCTTCCGGCCGCTGTTGCCCGCCGCATAGAGGCAGTTGCGCACGAACCGGTCCCGCCCGATCCGCTTGATCGGACTTCCCGAGAACAGCTTGCGAAACCCCGCATCGTCCAGCGTGAGCAGATCCGCCAGCTCCGGCGCCGTCAGTTCCGCGCGCGGCAGGAACGCTTTCATCGTATGCGCCGTCTCGGCGAACTTGTTCCACGGGCAGACCGCGAGGCAGTCATCACAGCCGTAGATGCGGTTGCCCAGCCCCTCGCGCATGTCCTCGGGCACCGGCCCCTTGTGCTCGATGGTGAGGTAGCTGACGCAGCGCCGCGCATCGAGGCGGTAGGGCGCCGGGAAGGCATCGGTCGGGCAAGCGTCCTGGCAGGCCCGGCACGATCCGCAGCGATCGCGCGCCGGGGCCGAGAGCGGCAGGTCCAGTGTCGTGTAGATCTCGCCGAGGAACAGCCATGATCCATGTTCGCGGCTGACGACATTGGTATGCTTGCCCTGCCAGCCGAGCCCTGCGGCAGCGGCGAGCGGCTTTTCCATCACCGGCGCGGTGTCGGTGAAGACTTTCACCCCGACCGGCCCCAGCCCGCGTTTGTCCCCCTCGCTCACCATCCAGCGGGCAAGGTTCTTGAGCGCCTTCTTCACCGTGTCGTGATAATCGGCGCCTTGCGCATACGTCGAAATCCGCCCGATCCCTCCTTCCTCCGCCAGCCTTAGCGGGTCGGTGGCTGGCGCATAGCTCATGCCCAGCGCGATGACGCTGCGGGCTTCGGGCCAGAGCCCCTGCGGACTGCGGCGATGGTGCGCGCGCTCCTCCATCCAGCCCATCGAGCCGTGCATCCCTGCCGCCAGCCAGGCGTCAAGCCGCGCCGCACGGTCCTCGTCCGTCGCGGCCGAAGCCACGCCGAAGGCGCAGAAGCCGAGAGCGCGCGCCTCTCCCTCCACCGCCTCGGCAAAATTGCTTAGGGCGGTCTTAACCGGGACTGCGCCATCAGGGGCGCACGTGCTAGACCCAGGGGGCTTCATGGATGCGCAAGTAGGAGATCCTCGGTTGACCGGCAATGTGTCAGGTTTCGATTGCCCCCTGGCGATCGAGGCGCGGGGGCTCGTCAAGCGGTTCGAGGGGACCACTGCCGTGGGCGGTGTCGACCTCTCGGTGCCGCAGGGCTCGGTCTACGGCATCCTCGGCCCCAACGGTGCGGGCAAGACGACGACGCTGCGCATGCTGCTGGGTATCATCGAGCCCGATTCGGGCTACCGCCGCATTCTCGGCGCCGAGCGGCCGCACGACGTCGCCCACGCCATCGGCTACCTGCCCGAGGAGCGCGGCCTCTACCCGTCCATGAAGGCGACGGAGGCGATCGCCTTTCTCGGCGCGCTGCGGGGCCTGCCGCTGAAGGAAGGCCGCCGCCGCGCGCACGAACTGCTCGAACGGCATGGCCTCGGATATGCCGCGGATCGTCAGATCCGCCAGCTTTCCAAAGGCATGGCGCAGCAGGTGCAGATCCTTGGCACGCTGGTTCATCGCCCGCGCCTGGTCATCTTCGACGAGCCGTTCTCCGGCCTCGATGCGCTCAACCAGGGCAAGCTGGAGGCGATGATGCGCGGTCTGGCGGAGGACGGCACGACCGTGATCTTCTCCACCCACGTCATCGCGCATGCCGAGCGCCTGTGCGACGAGGTCGCGATCATCGCGGGAGGTCGCGTCCCGTTCGCGGGGCCGGTCGACGTCGCGCGCGATCGCATCCCCGCGCAGGTCCGGCTCGAAACGCAGGCCGACGAGGGGCTGTGGCGCGCTGCCTTGCCGACCGATTCGCGGCGCGAGGGGCGGTACTGGCACTTCGCGCTGCCCGAAGGCGGGATCGAACCGCTGCTGCGCGCGCTGATCGCGGGGGAGGCGGGCATCCTGTCGCTGTCCATCGAGCGCGCTGGACTGCACGATGCCTTCGTCGCCATCGCCGGGGAGGCTGCTGCCCGCGCTCTCGAAGCGGAAAAGCCCGAGGAGCCGCGCCGATGAACTTCGATCTTTCCGCGCCCGGCCATCGCGGCCGCCTGTCGATGCTGGCTGCCGCCTGGGTAGTGGCCCGGCGCGACTTCACCGCGATCCTGTTCTCGCGCACGTTCTTTTTCTTCCTGCTCGGTCCGCTGTTCCCGGTGATCGTCGGACTGCTGGCGGGCAGCGTCGGCCAGCGCGTCGATCAGAGCGGCGAGGCGCCCGCGATCGGCGTGGTCATGGCCGAGGCCGACGCGAAGGCGATGGTCCGTGCCCGCGATGCACTGGCCGACCGGCTCGGAGGCGGCCTGCCGGACATGCATGTGGTCAAGGACCTGACCCCGGCCGAGCAGGCCGATCCGGGTGTGGTGCTGGCGTCACGCAAGGGTGCTTTCGCGGGCGTGCTGTCGGGCTCTCCCGCCGCGCCGGTGCTGACCGGGCCGGGACCGCTCATCAAGGACTGGCGGGGCGATGTCGCACTGATCGCGGCCGAGGTTCGTGACGGATCTCTGGCATTTTGGCCGCAGGTGAAGCTGGCCAGGACCTCGGTGGCGGTGCCGGGCGATTCGCGCAGCCGCCTGCGTACGGCGCAGGGCGCGCAGACCTTGCTGTTCCTGCTGACGATGATGCTGGCTGGCATGGTCCTGTCCAACCTCGTCGAGGAAAAGGGCAACAAGATCATCGAGGTGCTGGCCGCCGCGATCCCGATGGAGTCGGTGTTCTTCGGCAAGCTCTTCGCCATGCTCGGAGTGTCGCTGGTCGGCATCGCGGTGTGGGGTAGCGTCGGCGGAGCGATCTACCTGTCGGCGGGATCGCTCGTGGCGCTGCCGGAACCGGCGGTCGGCTGGCCGATGCTGGTCGGGCTTGGGGTGATCTACTTCGCGATGGCCTACCTGCTGCTGGGCTCGGTGTTCCTCGCGATCGGCTCGCTGGCGAACACGGTGCGCGAGGTGCAGACGCTGTCGATGCCGGTGACGATGATGCAGCTCATGCTGTTCTTCTTCGCCACTTACGCGATGACCCAGCCGGGCAGCGCGGTCGAGATGCTGGCGGTGGTCCTGCCGTTCAGCTCGCCCTTCGCGATGCTGGCCCGCGCCGCGCAGGAACCGGCGCTCTGGCCGCATGTCGCGGCGCTTGGGTGGCAGGTGATGTGGGTGGTGGTGCTGGTTCGCGGCGGCTCGATGCTGTTCCGCAGGCGGGCGATGAAGTCGGGGCCACAGGGGGCAGGTCGCAAGTGGTGGCGGCGCGTCGTTTCCGAAGGCTAGCGGGCGCCCGCTTCCTGCATGTGGAAGGCGCGGACCGCCAGTTCCTCGAGGCTCATCAACTGCCGGAAGACGATGCCGTAGGAGGGGTGCCGGCGCCAGCATACGGTGGCCTCGAATTCGGGCATGAGGGCGGAGCCGATGCGCAAATGCTGCCCGATCGCGAGATAATGTTCGGTCTCGATTCCGGCGCCCTGGCGCGAGAGATCGCGCACCTTGGCGACCGAAGTTTCCCCCGCGATCGTCACCTGCACCGGATGGCCGACGCAGACGCGGATCGGGCGCTTGGGGTAGGGCCCGGCCTCGGCGATGAAGCGCTGGACCTCGATCGGGACGTCGAAGCGGAAGCCCGCTTCCCCGCCGTTCTCCCAGACCTTCTCGACCGCAAGCCGATCCCCGGCCGCGCTTTCCAGCGCAAGGCGGCGTTCGGCGGCGAGCGAGTGGAACAGGCGCAGCTTCACGCCGGTCTCGGACACGTCGCGCACGATGCAAAGGTATTCGCCATGTGCCCCGATCAGCTTCGCGGCGCGCAGCAGCAAGGCGAAGCGCGGACTGGCGCGCTGGTCCTCGTAGCTCGGCTTGCTGCCGGCGGACAGGCTTTCCGGGAAGGACATGCGAAAGATCACCCCTAAGTACCCAAGCCGTGGCGTCCGGACGATACCATGGAAGGTGGGTACTTAGTAATTGATACCAGTTCTCAAGTTACGCATTTGTAAACGCAAACGATTGAACAAAATCGCTCGCCGAATAAATGCGCAGTATTCGTCGGTATCGAAAATCTGGTGCGGGCGGCGGGACTCGAACCCGCACTGGAATCCCAAGCGGATTTTAAGTCCGCAGCGTCTACCATTCCGCCACGCCCGCACGGCCCGGCTGGGCGTGGCAGCGTCTAGCCGCCTGTGAGCGGCGGCGCAATCTTCTGAACGTGGTCTTCTATTCCCCGACGTTGAGGCGGACGCGCATTTCCTTGCCGGGCTTGAAGTAGGGGACGCGCTTTTCCGGCACTTCGACGCTTTCGCCGGTGCGCGGGTTGCGGCCCTTGCGGCCGTCGCGGTGGCGGGTGGAGAAGGCGCCGAACCCGCGCAGTTCCACGCGCCCGCCGTCGGCGAGGCGCTGGCTGATCTCCTCGAAGAAGGTATCGACGGCACGTTCGACGTCCTCGGCACGCAGTTCCGGGTTGTCCTTGCCCAGTACCTGAAGCAGTTCGGACCTGATCATCGCGACTTTCCCCCAAAAAAGCGTGCCCATGGCGGCAGGGTGTTAAAAATTGTTCACCCGCGCACCGAAACAGAAAATTACGTCTGGCCTCCCCATGGCCTGTCGTGAAAATGCCACCAGCGTGCGCTTCGCGCAATGCCTCGCGTGAGATGCGCAAAAGTGATCATTTGAGCGTGGGACAAGCCCCATCCGTGGCGGCCTCGCCCCATTTACAGGGGAAAATAGCGCGCTAACCTCCTGTTCCTTCACGCGCGGCCGGTGGCCCGCGGGACCAAGAAACAATATACAAACATTCAGGGCGCGAAGGCATCAGCACCATGAAAGACATGTCACTCTGGACGGAAGGGGACTGGATCGGCGCCGCGGGCGCGGTCTTCCTCTTCGCCGTGCTCGCCGTGGGCGGCATCATCGCCACCCGCAAGAGCGAGGAATTCGCCGGCCACCCTCGCGGCCTCTTCGTGCTGTTCTATGCCGAGATGTGGGAGCGTTTCTCCTATTACGGCATGCGGGCGCTGCTGATCCTCTACCTCGTCAAGTTCTGGCTGTTCTCCGATGGTCAGTCGAACCTGATCTACGGGGCCTATACCAGCCTCGTCTACATCACCCCGGTACTGGGTGGCTACATCGCCGACCGCTGGCTGGGGCAGAGGAAGGCCGTGCTGTTCGGCGGCATCGTGCTCGCGGTGGGCCACCTGTTTATGGCCTACGAGGGCCTGCAGGGCGTCACCGACCCGGCGACGAAGCAGGCCGACCCGGCGATCAACGTGTTCTGGCTGGCGCTGGCGCTCATCATCGTCGGTTCGGGCTTCCTCAAGGCGAACATCTCGGTGATCGTCGGGCAGCTCTACAAGATGACCGACACCCGGCGCGACGCGGCCTACACGATCTTCTACATGGGCGTGAACACCGGCGCGACGCTGGGCACGATCCTCGTCGGCTATCTGGGCGAGACGATCGGCTGGTCGTGGGGCTTCGGCCTTGCGGGCATCGGCATGCTGCTGGGCCTCGTCATCTTCGTGCTCGGTCGCCCTGCGCTCAAGGGCCGGGGTGAGCCGCCCAAGCCGCTGACGAAGAACCGCGAGTTCGTGCTCTATGGCATTGCCATCGCCTCGGTGGGGGTGATCTGGTTCCTGATCCAGTACGTCTCCGTGATCCAGACCCTGCTGATGGTCTCGGGCGTCGCGATGCTGGCCTATACGCTCTATGAAGCGTTCAAGCTGCCCAAGGAACCGCGCGAGCGTATCTTCGCGATCCTGTTCCTGATCGCGCTCAACCCGATCTTCTGGGGCCTGTTCGAGCAGGCAGGCGGCAGCCTCAGCCTCTATACCGACAAGTTCGTCGATCGCGGCGGAGTGCCGACCAGCCTCTTCCAGTCGATCAACCCGATCTACATCGTGCTGTTCGGCCCCATTTTCGCGGGCCTGTGGGCCTGGCTCGGCAAGAAGGGCCTTGAGCCCAGCGCACCTGCCAAGTTCGCACTGGCGCTGGCGCAGGTCGGCCTCGGCTTCCTCGTCTTCGTATGGGGTGCGGGAACCGGCGATCCGGCGGTGATGACCTCGGTGGTCTTCGTGTTCCTGATCTACATGCTGCACACGACCGGCGAGCTGTGCCTGTCGCCCGTGGGGCTCTCGGCGATGACGCGCCTGGCGCCGCTGCATCTGGGCAGCTTCATCATGGGCGCGTGGTTCTACATGACCGCCGTGGGCAACTTCGTGGCGGGCAAGATCGGCGAGGCCACCGGCGGCGAAAGCGGCACCATGGACAAGGCGCTGACCCTCTCGATCTATTCGAAGATCGGCTGGATCACGCTGGGCGTGGCGGTCGTGGTGCTGGCGGTCTCGCCGCTGGTCAGACGCTGGATGCACCTCGACACGCTGGCGGATCGGGGCATGGACGCCGACCTTGAGGGGCAGGCCGGGATCGGGCTGGAGGCACAGGAAGCGGGCCTCCACCCGACCATCAGGCACTGAGAATGACTGACCGGCCCGGGATGCTCCCCGGGCCGGTTTCGTATTGCAACAGGGGAAATTGCCAATGAGGGAAACGCCTTGGAAGCGGCGTCTGCTGTGTGGCCTGGCCATGAGCGCCGCTCTCGTGATGACCACGCAGGCCGCCGATGCGAAGAAGAAGGACAAGGACGCGAAGTCCGGACCAGCACCCTATGCTTCGACTTACAAGCCCTATCCGGGCCGGCCGACGGCGCTGGTCGGCGCGACGGTCTATGACGGGCGCGGTGGGCGGATCGACAACGGCACCGTCCTGTTCGAGAACGGCAAAGTCGTCGCCGTCGGGGCGGCGGACCTAGCGATTCCGGCCGGTTACGATCGCGTGGACGGCTCCGGCAAGTTCGTGACGCCGGGCGTGATCGACATCCACTCGCACCTCGGCGTCTATCCCAGCCCTTCGGTCGATGCGCTGTCGGATGGCAACGAGATGACCAGCCCGACCACGCCGGACGTCTGGGCCGAGCATTCGGTCTGGCCGCAGGACCCCGGTTTCACGCGGGCGCTCATCAATGGCGGCGTCACCACGCTGCAGATTCTCCCCGGTTCCGGCAACCTCATCGGCGGGCGGGCGGTGACGCTCAAGAACGTGCCCAGCCGCACCGTGCAGGGCATGAAGTACCCCGGGGCGCCCTATTCGCTGAAGATGGCCTGCGGCGAGAATCCCAAGCGGGTCTATGGCGCCAGGAACCAGAAGCCCATGACTCGCATGGGGAATTTCTCGGTCGACCGGCAGGCGTGGATCGATGCGAAGAAGTATATGGAGGGTGACCATGCCGATCGCGATCTCGGCAAGGACACCCTCGAAGGCGTGCTGAAGGGCGAGATTCTCGTTCAGAATCATTGCTATCGCGCCGACGAGATGGCGCAGGTCCTCGATATGGCCAAGGAGATGGGCTACAAGGTCACCGCCTTCCACCACGCGGTAGAGGCTTACAAGATCGGCGACCTGCTCAAGGCCAACGACGTCTGCGCCGCGATCTGGGCGGACTGGTACGGCTTCAAGATGGAAGCCTACGACGGAATCCCTGAAAACGCGGCGCTTTTGGCCAAGCAGGGGGCCTGCGTGGTGATCCATTCCGATGACGAGAACGGCATTCAGCGGCTCAATCAGGCGGCGGCGCGCGCGCAGGCGGCAGGCAGGCGGATCGGGGTGGACGTGCCCGACGGGCAGGTCGTCGGCTGGTTCACCTACAATGCCGCCAAGGCCATGGGAATCGGCGAGAAAACCGGCAGTCTGGAGGCCGGGAAGATGGCCGACGTGGTGCTCTGGAACGGCAACCCGCTGTCGGTCTATTCGCGCCCGGAGAAGGTCTGGTCGGATGGCGCGCTGCTCTACGACGCCGATGACCCCAAGCGAAAGCCGGTCAGCGATTTCGAGCTTGGCCAGCCCGGCGAAGGAGACGTGAAATGAATCGCCTGATCCTCGCCATCCTTCTCGGCGCCGCGCCGATTTCCGTTTCCGCTCAGGATTTTGCCATTACCAACGCGACCGTCGGCACCGGCGACGGCAGCGCCCCGATCGAACACGCAACCGTCGTCGTCCGGGCTGGAAAGATCGTTTCGGTAGGACGGGACACGGCGGCACCGGGCGGCACCCAAGTGATCGACGGGACGGGCAAGTGGGTCACACCGGGCCTGTTCTCCGCCGTCACCGACCTCGGCCTGTGGGACGTCGAAGCGGTCGACGACAGCAACGACACCTCGGCCGAAAAGTCCCCCTTCAACGCCGCGCTCGACGTCGCCACCGCGCTCAACCCTTCCAGCGAACACATCGCCGTCAGCCGCGAAGGGGGCGTCACCCGCGCCAGCGTCGCGCCGATGAACGGAGCCTCGATCTTCGCCGGACAAGGCGCCGTGATCGACCTCGGCCAGGACGCGGCGATCGTCATGAAGCCGCGCGCGTTCCAGTACGTGGAGCTTGGCGAATCGGGCGCGCGTCTCTCCGGCGGCAGCCGCGTCGCGGCGCACACCGCGCTGCGCAACGCCCTGCGCGAAGCCCGCGAAGTCGCCGCGCTGCCGGTAGGCGCGCAGCGACAGGGCGACGTCCTGCTGACCCGCGCCGACGCCGCCGCGCTGGCGAAAGTTATAGACGGCACGCAGACCCTCTACGTCGGCGTCGAACGCGCCTCGGACATCCGCGGCGTCCTCGCGCTCAAGGCCGAGTTTCCCAGGCTCGACCTCGTCCTCGTCGGCGCCACCGAAGGCTGGCTCGTCGCGCCTGAGATCGCGGCGGCGGGCGTTCCCGTCGTGACGATGCCGATGCGCGACCTGCCCGCCACCTTCGAGACGCTGGCCGCCACCATGTCCAACGTCGGCCGCATGAAGAAGGCCGGCGTCAAGGTCGCCATCGGCATGTTCATGGGCATGGACCAGCCCCGCAACGCCCCGCAGCAGGCCGGCAACCTCGTCGCCCTGACGAAGATCCCCGGCGCTTCGGGCCTCACCTGGGGCGAAGCACTGGCGGCGATCACCTCGATCCCGGCCGAGATCAGCGGCTTCGGCGGAAAAGCCGGGGTGCTCGCCCCCGGCGCGGCGGGCGACGTGGTGCTGTGGGACGGCGACCCGCTCGAATTGTCTTCCGCGCCGGTCTCGGTGTGGATCGACGGGGTGAAGCAGCCCGTGGACAGCCATCAGGCGCGGCTGCGCGAACGGTACAAGGATCTGGACGAGACCTATCTGCCCAAAGCCTACGACTGGTAAGAGAGAAGGTAAGGCAGGGGGCCATCGCCCCCTGCACCCCGTTACTGGCGTCGTCGCGCGTGAGGCGGGGCTGCGTGCATATTGATGGCCTGCGGCAGTTGTCAGAGGCGCCACGGCAGCTTTCGCCGCCATTGCGGACAGTAACCTCGCCAGTCAGGATCGCAGAATGAGCTACGCAAACCGTCCAACGAACTGGGGGTGTCTCACCGCTTTTGTGCTGATGACTCCTATCGCATTTATCTTGTTCATCGCGAGCATCATGGGCGGTGGCGGGTGCGAAGGACGGAAACCGCCCTGCGTTGGCGACTACACACCCATGTGGATCATGATGGGGGCTGTAATTGCGGTCGCAATCGGACTTGCCTTGTGCGTCAATCTGCTGATCGCAAAAGTCCGTTCTTGGCGCGATAGGCCGAACGGCAGCTAGCCAACCTTTATCGTCATTCCCGCGAAGGCGGGAACCCATCTCCTGACGGCTTGTGTTGCCCGGGCATCAGTTGAGCTCCCACTTTCGCGGGAATGACGAAGTGCGATTAACCAGGTTTCTGAGTTATTCGTCTACGTCGAAAGCTGGGCAAATAATCACGCAAGGCTGGAAATCCTGTTCAACGCGGCTGCGCGCGCGGCGCCGACAGTATCGGGGTCTGGGGCGATGGCCCCAGGACTTCCCATAAAACGTTAAGCCCGCGCCTCGTTCACCCCTGCGCTGTTATGCCGCAGCGCCTTCAGCACCGTATCGACGATCTGCGGTGCGTTCAGCCCTGCTTCGTCGTACTGCGTCTCGGGCTTGTCGTGGTCCTGGAAGGTGTCGGGCAGGCGCATGGTGCGGATTTTTAGCCCGGCGTCGGTCAGGCCTTCGTCGCTGGCCATCGTCAGCACGTGGGCGCCGAGGCCGCCGATCGAGCCTTCCTCCACGGTCACCACGACTTCGTGAGACAGCATCAGGCGGCGGATGAGGTCGGTGTCGAGCGGCTTGGCGAAGCGCAGGTCGGCCACGGTGGTGGACAGGCCCTTGGCCTCCAGATGGTCGGCGGCTTTGAGGGCTTCGCCGAGGCGGGTGCCGAGCGATAGGAGGGCGACCTTGGTACCTTCACGCACCACGCGGCCCTTGCCGATCTCCAGCAGTTCGGGAGTCTCGGGCAGGGCGGCGCCGGTGCCGTTGCCGCGCGGGTAGCGGAAGGCGATGGGGCCTGCGTCGTATTGCGCGGCGGTGTGGACCATGTGGACAAGTTCGGCTTCGTCGGCCGCGGCCATGACCACCATGTTGGGCAGGGTGGCGAGGTAGGTGACGTCGAACGAGCCGGCGTGGGTGGCGCCGTCCGCACCGACGAGCCCGGCGCGGTCGATGGCGAAGCGCACGGGCAGGTTCTGGATCGCCACGTCGTGCACGACCTGATCGAAGGCGCGCTGCAGGAAAGTGGAGTAGATCGCGCAGAACGGGCGCATCCCCTGCGCGGCGAGGCCCGCCGCGAACGTGACGGCGTGCTGTTCGGCGATACCGACGTCGAAGCTGCGTTCGGGGAACATCTGCGCGAACTTGTCTAGGCCCGTGCCCGACGGCATCGCGGCAGTGATCGCGCAGATCGTGGCGTCCTTTTCCGCTTCGGCGACGAGGGCCTTGGCGAACGTGCCGGTGTAGCTGGGCGGACCGGCGGGGGCCTTGGCCTGCTCGCCGGTGATGACGTCGAACTTCTGGACGCCGTGGTACTTGTCCGCCGCGCTTTCGGCCGGGCCGTAGCCCTTGCCCTTCTGCGTGACGACGTGGACGAGGATCGGGCCTTCGCCGGCGTCGCGCACGTTTTCCAGTACCGGGACGAGGGCGTCGAGGTCGTGGCCGTCGATCGGGCCGACGTAATAGAAGCCCAGTTCCTCGAACAGGGTGCCGCCCATGGCCATGCCGCGCGCGAATTCGTCGGTCTTCTTGGCGGCGAGGTGCAGCGGGCGGGGCAGCTTGCGGGCGAACTTGCGGGCAAGTTCGCGCAGGCCCAGGAACTGGCCCGAGGATACGAGACGCGCGAGATAGGCCGAGAGGCCGCCGACCGGCGGGGCGATCGACATGTCGTTGTCGTTGAGGATGACGACGAGGCGGTTTCCGGCCTCGCGCGCGTTGTTCATCGCCTCGTAGGCCATGCCCGCGCTCATCGCGCCGTCGCCGATCACGGCGATGCCGCGGCCGGGCTGGCCCTTGATCTTGCTGCCCATCGCGAAGCCCAGCGCGGCGGAGATCGAGGTGGAGCTGTGCGCGGTGCCGAAGGGGTCGTACTCGCTCTCCGACCGCTTGGTGAAGCCGGACAGGCCGCCACCTTGGCGCAGGGTGCGGATACGATCGCGGCGGCCGGTCAGGATCTTGTGCGGGTAGGCCTGGTGGCCGACGTCCCAGATCAGGCGATCGACGGGCGTGTCGAAGACGTAGTGGATCGCCACGGTCAGTTCGACCACGCCAAGGCCGGAGCCGAGGTGGCCGCCGGTCTGACCCACGGCCGAGATCATCTCGGTCCGCAGTTCGTCGGCAAGCTGGCGCAGCTGCGCGGGCTTCAGCCTGCGCAGGTCATCGGGAGTCGAAACCGTGTCGAGCAAAGGAGTGGCCGGATTGGCGTTCATTTGTCGGCCCCTTACACCTTTGAGACTTGCGTGTCGATTGACCGTGACCGTTAATCTGCGTCAAGAGCAGGCGATTGGAATGAAAGGGGATACAATGGCGATCGTTCCTGAGGCACGCGCGATTACGTTCATCTCTACGACCGACCGCGCGCGGGCCGAAGCGTTCTATGGCGATGTGCTGGAACTGCCGGAACTGTCGCTGGACGAGTACGCGACGATCTACGACATGGGCGGCGGGGCGATCCTGCGGCTGACCTCGAACCGGGAATGGGAATCGCACGAGTATACCGTGCTCGGCTGGTCGATCCCGGATATCGAGACGACGATGGCGCAGCTGCGCGCGAAGGGGGTCGAGTTCCTCGTGTTCGATGAGGAGAATCAGAACGTCGCGGGGCTCTGGACGTCGGTGGACGGCGCGATGAAGGCCGCGTGGTTCCGTGATCCCGATGGCAACCTGCTCAGCCTGACGCAGACGAGCTGAGGGGGCTTCCGCTAGCTACACTGCGCACAGATGCCGCGCAGTTCCACGACCGGGCGCACGTCGGCGAAGCCCGCGCCCTTGGCGGCGGCGATGAGGGCGCCGGTCAGCTTGTCGTCGTCGATGTGGACGGCCTGGCCGCAGCTGTCGCAGATCAGGAAGATGCAGTCGTGCTGGCAACCCGGGTGGCTGTTGGCGACATAGGCATTGGCGCTCTCGACCCGGCGGGCGAGGTTGGTGCGCACGAACAGGTCTAGGATGCGGTAGACGCTGTTGGGCGCCACCCGCTTGCCGCGCAGGGCCGAGACGCTCTCGGCAAGATCGTAGGCGGAGGCGGGGCGTTCCCGCTCGGCGAGGGCGCCGAAGACGTCGGCGCGCATCTCGGTCCACTGCTCGCCCGCTTCGACGAGGGCGTTGCGGGCGGCCGATACAAGGCTGTCGCCGGAATGTTCGTGGTGATGATGGTTGCCGGACATGGCGCCCATATGGGGCCTGTCGCGGACTTGTGCAATCAGTGCAGGCTTACTCGGCTTGGGCGGCCTGTGCAGGCGGCACGAGATCGTTCGAGAGCGGTGAGACATGGCCAATGCCCATCGCGCCGATCACCAGCAGCGCGCCACCGGCGAACCCGAAGGCAAAGTAGCGGTAGAAGTCGGCTTTGAAGATACCCATGACGTCTGCTTTCGAAATGTCTCTTTTGGGGAACGGCGTGATACCGGTCCGGAAAATGTGTTGCGCCCCTTTGGCCGCAAATGGGTTGCCGTCCAGTGAACGGAACCGTTAACAAGTGCAATTATCGATGAACGGTTGATCGCCAGCGATGAACGGCGGGAACGTTCGATCTCAGTACGAGTATGCTGCGGCCACGGAGATCGCCACCAGCACCAGCACCGGCAGGGCCGCGCAGCCGAAGGGCAGAGCGGCGGCTCCCATGGCGCTCAGCGGAGAGTTCAGGCGGCCCAGCCTCAAAAGCACGGCCGCGAGGGTAAGTCCGGCAAGGAAGCCGACGACGACGAGGGGGCCGAGTCCGGTTACCATCATCGTCGCTGCTTCTCCTGCCGGGTTACTGGATTACCCTTAGTGCTTGAAATGGCGCATGTTCGTAAAGACCATTGCGAGACCGGCCTCGTCGGCCGCAGCGATGACCTCGTCGTCGCGAATCGAGCCGCCCGGCTGGATCACCGCCGTTGCGCCCGCCTCGGCAGCAGCGAGCAGGCCGTCAGCGAAGGGGAAGAAGGCGTCGGATGCAACTGCTGAACCGACGGTGCGTGCCTGCGCCCAGCCGAACTTCTCGGCGGCTTCGGCAGCCTTCATAGCGGCGATGCGCGAGGAATCGCGGCGGTTCATCTGACCCGCGCCAATGCCGGCGGTGACGCCGTCTTTCGCATAGACGATCGCGTTCGACTTGACGTGGCGGGCCACGGTCCAGGCGAACAGGCAGTCGGCCAGTTCCCGATCGGTCGGCGCGCGCTTGGTGACGACCTTGAGATCGTCGAAACCGATGGCGCCGTTGTCGCGGCCCTGCACCAGCAGGCCGCCGGTGATCTGGCGCACGGTCAGGCCAGCGCGGCGCGGATCGGGCAGCTCGCCGGTCAGCAGGAGGCGCAGGTTCTTCTTCTTCGCGAAGAAGGCGCGCGCTTCCTCGTCGGCGTCGGGCGCGACGACGACTTCGGTGAAGATCTGGCAGATGGCCTCGGCGGTCGGGCCGTCCAGCGTCTGGTTCACCGCGACGATGCCGCCGAAGGCCGAGACGTCGTCACAGGCCAGCGCGCCTTCCCAGGCACCCAGCAGCGTATCGCGCTGGGCGACGCCGCAGGGGTTGGCGTGCTTGACGATGACGACGGCGGGCTTCTGGCCCCGGAACTCGGCGGCGAGTTCGAGCGCGGCGTCGGCGTCATTGTAGTTGTTGTAGGAAAGTTCCTTGCCCTGCACTTGCTCGGCCTGCGCCAGCCCCTTGGTGAACGGGCCGACCGGCGTGTAGAGCGCGGCCTTCTGGTGCGGGTTCTCGCCATAGCGCAGCGTGGTCGAGAGGCGGCCGTTGACGCTGAGCATCTCGGGGAACTCGAGGCCTTGGTCGGCGAAGGCGAACCATTGGCTGATCATCGAATCGTAGGCGGCGGTCTGCGCATAGGCGCGCGCGGCCATCAGCTTGCGGAAGCCCAGCGTGGTGCAGCCATCGGTCGCTTCCAGCTCGACCATCAGGCCTTCGTAGTCCTTGGGGTCGGTGACGATGGTGACGAAGGCGTGATTCTTGGCCGCCGAGCGCACCATCGAGGGGCCGCCGATGTCGATGTTCTCGATGATCTCGTCGCGGCTCGCACCCTTGGCCACGGTCGCCTCGAAGGGGTAGAGGTTGACGACGACGAGGTCGATCGCGCCGATGGCGTGTTCGGCCATGGCGGCGGCGTGCTCGGGGTTGTCACGTACGGCGAGGAGCCCGCCGTGGACCATCGGGTGCAGCGTCTTGACGCGGCCGTCCATCATCTCGGGGAAGCCGGTGATGTCGGAGATGTCCTTCACCGTCAGGCCCGCATCGCGCAGCGCCTTGGCAGTGCCGCCGGTCGAGACCAGTTCAACGCCCCGGTCGCTGAGCACCTTGCCCAGTTCGGCAAGGCCGGTCTTGTCTGACACGGACAACAAGGCGCGGCGGATCTGGACGGAATCGGTCATGAGGCGGGCTTCCCTGGCGAGTGGCTCTTTGCGCGCGCCCTTAGGACGGCAGGGCCACGGGGGCAAGGGCGGGGCCGCTTTCCGGGGCGCGGGTTGGGCGGGGCGGTGAAGGAGCGTTAACCGCTGCCGCCCGCCGTTTTCGGCTAAGCCGCTGGAGCAGCGCGGGGAAACCCGAATTCTGGCTGCAGAGGGGGGTGATTGAAATCAAAGTAGAAACAACAATCCTGATCATCATGGCGTGCCTGGCCTTCACGACGCTTGTTCTCAAGATCGTGGAGATGAGCCGCAACAAGTGATGACGGGCGGGGGATGGGCTGGCACCTGTCCCCCGAACGGCGAAAAGCGCGCCACTGGCATGGCGCGCCTTTCTTTGTTCGAAGGTGATTTTCATCAAACCAGAAACAACAATGCCAATATACACGGCCCATCGGGGGCTTCAAGGCGCGGTTACCATCAATTCATCTTCTTGATGATCCACCCGAACGTCCCGCCGCCGCGCGAGACCATGCCCTGCACGACGATCTGCTGCGTCGCCTGCGGGCGGCCCTGACCATCGACCCACAGCGAATCCTCGACCGTCATCTCGCCCTCGTCGGTTGCGGAGCGGAACTGCCAGTAGCTGCCGTCGGGCAGCGAGAGCCCGGCGCCCTTGCCGTCGGCGGTGAGGTTGACGTCCACCTCCGGGCCGAGGTGGAAGCGCACCGCGAAGCCGACCTTGCCGCGCTTGCCCTTCTTGCCCGCCGGAAGCAGCAGGTCTTCGCCGCGCAGTTCGCTGCCGTCGTCGCGCAGCAGCAGGATGCGCTGGTGGGTCAGGCCATAGCGGGTGGCATAGCCGTTGTGGCTGGCCTCCAGACGGGTGGCGTTAGAGCCGGTTTCCTGCGGCAGGGTCTTGCGGTCAACCGCCACTTCGGTGACGCCTGATCCGATCATGCCGTTGATCAACACGGCCGTGGAATTCGCGTCATCGAGGGTCAGCGTCGAGTGCGCCGCCGTCGCCCGCAAGCCCTGCTCAAGCCGGACGGGAACCAGCCCGCCGCCGCTCGCCGCGCCGCCGCAGTTGACGACGATGCGATGCGGCCCGTGGGAGAACTCGAAGGCGAGCGTCGAGGCGCAGCCGAAGCGGGCCTGCGCGGGCATCGGCGGCGGCGCGGTATCGAATTGCAGGATCGACTTGTGCGCGGAGACACGCTGGTAGCCCCATTGGCGCACGTCGCGTAAGGGGCGGGTGCGCACGCCGCTGGCCTGGATCAGCGCCTCGACGTCCGCGCCGTCGACGGCCCAGCCGCCCTGCCACGAACCGAGGCCGCCGTCGCCGTGCGTCAGCGCCAGCAGCGGCGGCACCAGCAGTTCGACCACGCGCTCAACGGCGGGCGGGGCATCGCGGCGGGTGGCGTGATAGCAGCCGCGCAGCCGCACCAGAAGCGCGATCGCTTCCATCTGCGCGAGCGGACTGCGCGACAGGACGCCGCCGTCGTCGCCCATCAGTTCGCCGAGCGCCTTGATGAGGCCGGCCTCGCCATAGAGGCGGCGGGGGCGGCCGTCGGGCAGCAGTAGGCCGGCGGCGACGATGCCGACCCAGCCCGCCACTTCGGCAAGACCGTCCTCGGCATTGGTGACGTGGCGGTCGAGCCAGCGCGCGGTGGCGGCGATGTGCGCCAGCGTGCGGATGCGCAGCGCCTTCTCGCCCGAAAGGATCAGCGGGGCATGGGCCAGCCAGTTGGCAAGGCGCGCGCCGGTGTTGCCCACGCTCCACGCCGGGCCTTTGCCCGGCTTGGCGGGCGGCTTGGGGTTGGCCTGAAGCCAGGCCATGAGCACGCGTTCCGCGACCGGCGCGGCCTGTTCGCGCGCGGCGCAGGCTTCCAAGTCGGTGAGCCAGGAGAAGGAATGGACCACCTTCTCCAGCGGCGGCGTGACCCGCGCGGCGCCTGCAAAATCGACTTGCGCGATCGGCGTCTTGGCGCCGTGGACGAGGAAGTGCCCGGCCCGGATCGCGGTGCCTGCCGCACGGCTGCCGGGCAGGGTGTTGTTGACGGTCGCCAGCAGGCGGGTGCGCGCCTTCTTGCCCATCGGCCCGGAAAGCATCGCGCCGGGCACGCCGAGGCGATAGGCCATGCGGATCAGCCGCTCGCCGACGCCCACAGACGGCGGAGAGAAATCGACCAGCGCCAGCGCACGACCGGGCTCGATATGGGGCGTTTCGGCCGGAGCTGGCGCGCGGTTGTCAGCAATTCCGGTCACCACACCCTCCTCAGTCTCACGCGACAGGGGAAGCGCCCGGGCATTGTCCGGGTTCCATGCCGCCGGGCTGAAGCGGGTGTCGGCGCCCATGCCTTATTCGAGGCCCTTGAGGGTCTTGATGTTCGCGGCGTACTGCGACGGCCCGCCCTTGAAGGTCGCGGAGCCCGCCACCAGCACGTCGGCACCGGCCGAGACGCACAGCGGCGCCGTTTTGGCATCGACGCCGCCGTCCACTTCGAGGCGGATGTCGCGGCCGGATTTGTCGATCATCTTGCGCACCGCCTCGATCTTGCGAAGCTGGCTGGAGATGAAGCTCTGGCCGCCGAAGCCGGGGTTGACGCTCATGATCAGGACGAGGTCGATGTCGTCGATCAGGTAGTCGAGCATCTTGGCGGGCGTCGCCGGGTTCAGCGAGATGCCAGCCTTCTTGCCGAGGTTGTGGATCGTCTGCACCGTGCGGTGCACATGCGGCCCGGCCTCGGGGTGGACGGTGATGTAGTCCGCGCCCGCGTCCGCGAAGGCTTCGAGATAGGCATCGACCGGAGAGATCATCAGGTGGACGTCGAAGGGCTTGGCGCTGTGCGGGCGCAGGGCCTTCACCACGGCCGGACCGATGGTGATGTTGGGGACGAAGTGGCCGTCCATGACGTCGACGTGGATCCAGTCGCAACCTGCCTCGTCGATGGCGCGCACTTCCTCTCCGAGCCGGGCGAAGTCGGCGGACAGGATCGAAGGGGAAATCAGCGGAATTGTCATGGCGGGAAACGAACGCTCCTTTTCCCAGCGATACGCCACTACATCTTGGGGCGACAAGCGTATGGGGGTGCGTTTTCCACACGCGATCTTGTGGCAAGACGCGTGGAGCGGCGTTTGCGTCCAGCCGGGGCTTTCGCGTGGTCTAACGGAAAGTTCAGTGCGGGTTCACCGCTTTTCGGGCACTTGGGCGCCACAGGAGGGTTTCAGGCTGCCAATTTGCCAAGAACCCAGTAGACGGAAAAGAGATGATCAAGACCAACGCCTTGCTTCGCCGTACCAGCACCGCCGCCGCGCTTGTCGCGATGGCCGGTCTCGCCGCGCCGGTTCCGGCGCTGGCCCAATATCGCAACGAGATCCCCAATGAGATACGCCGCTGCCAGTCCGACAAGGGGCCGGCGATGATGGTCACCGTGGACGGCATCAAGTCGTCCTCGGGCAAGGTGCGCGTCCAGTCCTACCGCGCGACTTCGGGCGAGTGGCTGGTCAAGGGCAAGTGGCTCTCGCGCATCGAGGTTCCGGCCCGCGCCGGGTCCATGACCTTCTGCGTGCCGCTTCCGGCCTCGGGCACATACGGCGTCGCGGTGCGCCATGACGTCAATGGCAATGGCGAGACCGATATCCGCACCGATGGCGGTGCGATGTCGAACAACCCGTCGATCAACATCTTCAACCTTGGCAAGCCCAGCTACACCAAGGTCGGCGTGCCGGTTGGCGAGGGCGTGAAGTCGATCCGCATCCAGATGAAGTATATGTAAGTCCCGGTCAGGCCCGCGTCGGGGCTGACATTTCTATGCGCAGTTCGCTCGCCCGGGCGAAGAGGTCGAGGATTACGGGGTCGCGTTCGCGCGTGCGGATCGCGGCCTCGAAATGCACGTGATGGCGGGGGCGCGGCAGCACCTCGCGCAAGTCTCCCGCGGCGAGGCGGTCGTGCACCATGGTCTCGGGCAGCACGGCGGCGCCCTGGCCGCTCGCGACGATCTCGATGAGGGTGCGCACGTTGTTGCAGGTGTGCAGCGCGCGCGGGACGATGCCGTGGCCCTCCAGCGTCTCGTGCGTCACCGCGTGGAGCGGCGAGTGATCGGGCAGGGACCAGACCGGCAGCGCTTTCGCGAAACCGCCGTCTTGCGCCACTTCGGCGCCCGCGCACCATACCAGTTCCACCGAGCCGATCGAGGCCGTGCGCATCCCGGGGCTCGCGACCGGCCCGGCGAGGAACACGATGTCGCGCGTGCCCGCCAGCAATTGCTGGAGCAGCGGCGCGGTGAGGTCGATCTCGATCTCCATGGCAACGCCGGGACGGTCGCGCTCGATGGCCTGGATGAAGGCGGGCAGGCAACTGGCCGCGGCGATCTCGCCCGCGCCGATACGCACGGCGGCGGTGGCGCCCGCGAAGTCGCTCGCCTCCAGCAGCACCTGTTCGAGGCCGTGGTAGAGCGGCTCGCTCGCCTGCACCAGTCGCCGTCCGCGCGCGGAGAGCACCATGCGCCGTCCCTCACGCTGGAACAGCGGCACGCCCAGTTGCTCCTCGATCTCGCGCACACGCGCCGAGATGGCGGGCTGCGTGGTGTTGAGCCGCGCCGCTGCCGCCGCGAAGGTGCCGAGGCGGTCGATCCACATCAGCGTTTCGAGATGGAACAGGGCGATGCGTTTCATAACCAGTGTCTATCGGAACCGATAAAAAACAATCGCTATTCGTGATGGGAGAAGCTGTCTAGGTTTTGTCTGCCGAAGTAGAGGCGGCACCGGCCCGCGCCCCCACCCGGCCACCCAACGATAGTACCCTATGGGTGGCCGGGTGGGGGCGCGGGCCGGTGCCGCCTCTCGCTAAAAAAGAAGAGGATCTGCCTCGATGAACAAGATCTACCCCAGTGCGGAGGCCGCGCTGGAAGGCGTGCTCAAGGACGGCCTGCTGATCGCCAGTGGCGGTTTCGGGCTTTGCGGCATCCCTGAAAGGCTGCTCGACGCGATCCGCGATGCGGGCGTGAAGGACCTGACGTTCGCCTCGAACAATGCCGGCATCGACAACGAAGGCATCGGCAAGCTGCTGCGCACCAAGCAGGTGAAGAAGATGATCTCGTCCTACGTGGGCGAGAACAAGGAATTCGAACGCCAGTACCTCGCCGGTGAACTCGAGGTCGAGTTCTGCCCGCAAGGCACGCTGGCCGAGCGCATGCGCGCGGGCGGCGCGGGCATTCCGGGCTTCTACACCAAGACCGGCGTGGGCACGCAAGTCGCCGAGGGCAAGGAAGTGAAGCAGTTCCGCGGCGAGGACTATATCCTCGAGGAAGGCATCTTCGCCGACCTGTCGATCGTCAAGGCGTGGAAGGCGGACGCAACCGGCAACGTCGTGTTCCGCAAGACCGCGCGCAACTTCAACGTGCCTGCCGCCACGTGCGGCAAGGTCTGCGTGGTCGAGGTTGAGGAGATCGTCTCCACCGGCTCGCTCGATCCGGACGCGATCCACCTGCCGGGCGTCTTCGTCCAGCGCATCGTCGTGGGCGCGCCTTACGACAAGAAGATCGAGTTCACGACGACGCGCGAAAGGGAGGCCGTCTGATGCCCTGGAATCGTAACGAAATGGCCGCGCGCGCGGCGAAGGAGCTTCAGGACGGGTTCTACGTGAACCTCGGCATCGGCATTCCGACGCTAGTGGCGAACTACGTGCCCGAGGACATCACCGTCACCCTGCAGAGCGAGAACGGCATGCTCGGCATCGGGCCGTTCCCCTACCCGGACGAGGTCGATCCCGATCTCATCAATGCGGGCAAGCAGACCATCAGCGAGCTGCCGCACTCGGCCTATTTCGACAGCGCCACCAGCTTCGGCATGATCCGCGGCGGGCACATCGACCTGACCGTGCTGGGCGCGATGGAAGTGGCGGAGAACGGCGACATCGCCAACTGGATGATACCCGGCAAGATGATCAAGGGCATGGGCGGCGCCATGGACCTCGTCGCGGGCGTGAAGAAGATCATCGTCGTCATGGAGCACACCTCCAAGAACGGCGATCCCAAGCTCATCCCCGCCTGCACCCTGCCGCTTACGGGCGTGGGCGTGGTGGACATGGTGATCACCGACCTTGCGGTGTTCCAGCGTCCGGATCACGATAGCCCGTTCAGGCTGATCGAACTGGCACCCGGCGTGACGGCCGAGGAAGTCGCCGCGAAGACGACGGCGCATTACGTGAGCTGACCGCGGGAAGGCCCACCCCCGACCCCTCCCGCAAGCGGGAGGGGAGAAGAACGACCAAGCCCTCCCGCTTGCGGGAGGGCCGGAAGGCTTGAGAGCGCAGCGAACTAGCCGGACGGGGTGGGCAGAACCCGCCGATCACGCTATCCCTCGCGCACTCTTCGCAAGGGACCATCCATGACTTACACCCTCATCACCGCGAACCGGAACTATTCGAGCTGGTCGCTGCGCCCGTGGGTGCTGATGAAGGCGCTCGCCATCCCGTTCGAGGATGAGCTTGAGCCCTTCACCATGCCGGTGAACTACGACGCGTTCCGCAGCTTTTCCCCCACCGGCCAGGTGCCCGCGCTGATCGACGAGGAGCGTACCGTGTGGGATTCGCTCGGCATCACGCTCTATCTCGCCGACCGCCATCCTACCGTCTGGCCCAAGGCCCCGGACGCCCGCGCCTTCGCCCAGAGCGCGGTATGCGAGATGCACGCGGGCTTCTCCGCCTTGCGCAATGTGTGCACGATGAACGTCGGCGTGCGCGTGAAACTGCGGCCGATGAGCGGCGCGCTGGTCCGCGAGATCCACCGCCTGCGCGAGATGTTCGAGGAAGGGCTGGACCGCTTCGGCGGCCCCTGGCTGGCGGGCGCCGAGTTCACCGCCATTGATGCCTTCTACGCGCCGGTGGCCTTCCGCATCCGCACGTATGGCCTCGACGTCGGCGGCGGGCAGGCCTGGGTCGATGCGATGCTCGCCCACCCCGCCATGCGCCAGTGGGAGGAGGAAGCCCTCGCCGAGACCTGGCGCGAGGAAAGCCACGAGGCCGAACTGGCCGAAGCCGGCGCGATCATCGCCGACTACCGCGCCCCTGCCTGATCCCATGCGCATCCTGCTGACGGGCTCTTCCGGCTGGCTGGGTCGGCATCTGGCACCGCTGCTGGCCTTGCGCGGGCACGAGGTGATCGGCCTCGACGTGGCGACGGGCGCGGCGACGACGGTGCTGGGTTCGGTGGCGGACCGCGCGCTGGTGTTCCGCACCGTCGCGGACCACGGGATCGAGGCGGTGATCCACTCGGGCGCTCTGCACAAGCCGGACATCGCGCGCTTCGGGCGGCAGGCCTTCGTCGACGTCAATGTGACGGGCACGCTCAACCTGCTGGAAGCGGCGATGGATGCGGGACACGCGCGCTTCGTGTTCACTTCGACCACCTCGCTGATGGTTCGCGACGACGTGCGCGCCGGGGCGGGTGAACACGGCGCGTGGTGGATGGACGAGGCGTTCGGCCCGCTCGCCCCTCGCAATGTCTACGGCATCACCAAGCGCACGGCCGAGGACTTGTGCCGCCTCGTCGCGCGCGAAACCGGCATGGCGGTGGCGATCCTGCGCACCGGGCGCTTCTTCCCGGAGGACGACGATACGCACGTGGTCCCCTCCGGCCCCAACCTCAAGGCGAACGAGTTCCTCAACCGCCGCCTGACCGTTGGTGATGCCGCGCTCGCCCACCTTGCCGCGCTGGAGCGGATCGAGGGGTGCGAGACTTTCGTGCTCTCCGCCCCGCCGCCTTTCGCGCGCGAGGATGCAGCGGAACTGGCCCGCGATGCGCGCGCCGTGATCGCCCGTTACCATCCCGATGCTGCCGACCTCTACGCCCGCGCGGGCTGGGTTCTGCCCGAGAGGATCGAGCGCGTCTACGATCCCGCCAAGGCCGCGCGCCTGCTCGGCTGGCGTGCCGAAACCGATTTCGCCGCGATCCTCACCGCCCTGCACGGCGGCGCGGAGATGCCCTTCGCGCATGACCCGGAGTGGATTTCTCCGGTCCTTGGCGGTTTGCCTGCATAGTCTTGCGGCGGTCATCCAGTCGTGCGCATAACCCGCCCGAACTCTAATGGGAGAACATCCAATGGCCGACCTCGCCTCCATCCCGCTCACCCGCATCGACGGCAAGCCCGACACCCTCGGCGATCACGCCGGCAAAGTGCTGCTGGTGGTCAACGTCGCGTCCAAGTGCGGCCTCACCCCGCAGTACGAGGGCCTCGAGGCGATCTACGGCGAATACAAGGACAAGGGCTTCGAGGTGCTGGGCTTCCCGGCCAACGACTTCGGCGCGCAGGAGCCCGGCACGCATGAGGAAATCGCCGAGTTCTGCTCGATCAACTACGGCGTCTCGTTCCCGCTCTTCGCCAAGGCCGACGTTACCGGCGAGGCCAAGCAGCCGCTTTACGCCGCGCTGACCGAGGCGGTGCCCACCAAGCAGGGCGACGTCGAGGGCATGAAGGAGAAGTTCAAGGGCTACGGCATGACCCCGAACGACGACCCCGAAGTGCTGTGGAACTTCGAGAAGTTCCTGATCGCGCGCGACGGTTCGGTCGCTGGTCGCTTTGCACCGGGCACCGCGCCGCAGGACCCGCTGCTGGTGGGTGCGATCGAGGCTGAACTGGCGAAGTAAGCGGAAGGAAGCCCACCCCCAGCCCCTCCCGCAAGCGGGACGGGAGAAGAGGCGAGCGCCCTCCCGCTTGCGGGAGGGAGCAGAGAGAACGCCCTTCCGCTTGCGGGAGGGGCGGGAGGCTTGGCAGCTTGCTGCTTAGCCGGACGGGGTGGGCCGAAAGCCCGCCCCTCAATCCCCCACCAGCACGAACGCAGCCCACGTCGCAGGATGCGCCCCGCCCGGCACGTCGTGTGCCTTCAGCACCTCGACTTGCGCGCGCCGCAGCGCCTCCGCCCGCGAAACCTTACCATGCGCTCCTTCGAGCGTGCGCAGCGTCAGCCGTCCGGCCACGTCGTCGCGCACCGGCCAGTGCGAGAGCAGCAGCGCCCGCGATCCCGCCGAGATGAAGGCCCGGGCGAGCCCCGAATAGGTCGGCGCATTCTCGCTGTCGCCCGCGCCGGTGTCGCAGGCGGAGAGGATCACCCAGTCCGCATCGAGGCGCAGCCGCGCAATCTCCGAGGCGGTCAGCAGCCCGTCGTCGAGGGGCGTCGCGAGCTTGGGCGGGGTCATGACGAGGGCCGGCTCCGCCAGGCCCCGCAAGCCTCCGCCGACGAGGCCGTGCGTCGCAAAGGCGATCACCCGCGCCTGGTCGAGAGGGGCCTGCTTTACCGCCGCCTCGGTCGCCTGCGGGCCGATCAGGAGCTGGCTGTCGCCCGCGAAGTGACTGGCCATGGTGCGCAGTTCACGCTCGGCATCGGGCAGGCTGCCGAGCCGGGCAAGCGATTCCACGCTGACGTCGCCCACTTTGAGCGCCGAGGCGGATCGCGTCGCCAGCATGGTCGGCGGTCCCAGCAGAGGGGCGCCGATGCCCGCGAAGGTGGCTGTTCCCTTTCCTGTCTCCGCCCGCCGGGGCAGGGGATCGGCGTGGATCATCACGCTGGTGGCAAGATCGCGGGCCAGCCAATGCGTATTGCGCAGAGCCTGAGGATCGGTGTCCGCGCCCTCGGGCGTGCGCGTCACCAGTGCAGCGAAAGGCAGGGTGGCAAGGCTGCCGGGGGCGAGGATTTCCAGTTCGCGCACCGATCGCAGCGCCTTGCGGACAGGGTCCGGGAAGATCAGGCGAAACAGTTCGAACGCCGCCTGCCGGTCGAACCCGGCACGGCCTTCGTCGAGCAGGCCGTTCTCGATCGAGGCGCGCAGGCGCTGCTGCAGCTGCATCAGGTGCCGCCCCGAGACCTCGGCATCGCCCGAGACGACACCATCATGCGAGACCAGCTGGGTCACCAGACCGCCTTCGTCGGCGCCGACGAGCAGCAGCGCCTGCCCGCGCTTCAGCCGGGCGCGGGCATCGGCGAGGCGCGCGGGTTCGACGGCGGTGAGCGAACGGTAGCCCGGCACCAGAGCGGCAAGGCGCGCGTCCGCTTCGCGCGCACGCGCATCGCTTTCGGCGACTTTTGCTTCGAGGTCTGCGATGACGGCGCGATCCCCGGCGATCAGCGCGCGGTCGAGGCGCTTGCGCAGCTGTCGCCCCTCTGCCGCGAGGGTGAGGTAGCTGCGGATCGCCTCGCGCGCCTCGGGGCCATAGTCGTCCCGAAGCGCGGCGAGCGAGGAGAAGGCCCCCTGCAGGTCGCCAAGGTTGGCCATCTGCAAGGCGTCGAAGGCGCGGTCCGGCGCGTCGGTGTCGATGGCGATGCGGGCCAGTTGCATGAAGGCGGCGCGCGATTCGGCTGCCATCGTCACGACGTCGCGCCGGGCGGTGGCGCGGTCGAGCAGGCGGGTCCGCAGCGGCGCGAGCGCGTCGGTCAGGGTGGCCAGAGCCTCGGCATTGCGGCCCTCCCTGACGGCGATGCGGGCGGCCAGCGAGGCTGCGGTGAAGCGCCGCTTGTTCGTCGGCCCGGTGCCGGCGAGGAAGCCCTTGCGCGCATGATCGAGCAGGGGGCGGGCCTCGTCCACCCGCCCGGCGCTGACGAGCGCGGAGGCGAGGTTGTACTCGGCGGTCAGCACCGCCAGGTCCTCCGGCGAAGCGGAATAGCGGCGGGCTACGGCCAGCGCCTTTTCGCGCAGGGCCAGGCCGCGCGTCTGGTCGCCCTCCCACTGGGCCATGCGCGCCTGCTGCCCGATCATGGTGGCGAGGCTGTTGGCCTGGATGCGATCGGGGTTGCCCTCGAAGATCGCCACCGCCTTGTCGTAGAGCGGCCCGGCTTCCGCGCGCATTCCTGCATTGTCGAGCGCGAAGGCGAGGGCGTGGAGCGAGAGCGCCAGCTTCGGGTCGTTGGCGGGCAGGATCGCGCGGCGCTTTTCAAGGGCTGCACGCAGGATCGGGATCGCCTGCGCGTACTGGTCGGTCTCGGCGAGGATCGCGCCCAGTTGCTGCACGGCCTGCACACGCACGCGGTGGTTTTCGGGCAAGCGCGCTTCGGCCCATGCCAGCGCTTCGCGCGCGGTGAGAATTGCGCTGTCGCCGTCGGAAACGTTGAGCTGGAGCGCGCTGAGGCTGATGCCGAATTCGGCCGGGCCGTCGAGGTTCTCCCCGGTGGCCAGTGCGTGGGCGCGGGCGATCGCCAGCGCCTCGGCGATCTTGGGAATGGCCGCCCCTTGCGCGCCGCGCATGTAGTCGAGCAAGGCCATGCCGTAGAGCGCTTCGGCATATTCGGGGCTCTGGCGGCCGCCCAGTTTTTCGGCGAGGTTCAGTGCACGGGCGGTATAGTCCTGCGCCTCGTCCAGCTGGCCCAGGGCGCCGAGTTCCGAGCCGATATGCAGCAGCAGGCTGGCCCGCTCGGGCGTGAGCGGGGCCTTGTGGGCGGTGAGGCCGGTATCGACGGCGCGCAGCAGCGTCAGTGCCTCCTCCGTCCGGTCCAGCGAGGAGAGTGCCCTCGCCTTCACCGCCTGCGCATAGAGCAGGTCCACCGGATCGACGCGGGGCGCGGTTCCCGCGCGGGCGAGCACCGCATCGACGTGGCGCAGCGCCGCTTCGGGATCGCCGCCGGTATCGTAGCCGCGCAAGTCGCGCAGTTCCGAGGGCGAAGGGGCTGTCGGTGTTGCCGCAAGGACCGGTGCGGGGGCGGTAACTGTGAGCACCGCCGCCAGGAGACCCCTCAGAACACCCGCGCACCGCGCCTCTTGCATGCCTGTCTCTGTTCCCGAGGACCAAACCCGTCCCGGCGCCGAAGCCTCCGCGCCAAGATGTTCAGGGGACGCGTTTTTTCGCCGTAATGCAATTCACAAGTGCTGTCATATCGCAGGTTGCAGTCCTTTAATCGGACCCTGTCGCCACGGGCCGTGCAGGGTCGGCTATCCACTCGCTCCAGGAGCCGGGATAGAGCCGTCCGGCGGGCAATCCCGCCACCGCCATGGCCAGCGCGTTGTGGCAGGCGGTCACGCCCGAGCCGCACTGAAGGATCGCCGGGGCCTCGCCCAGCAATGCGATAAATTCGGAGGCGAGGTCCCCGGCCGGGCGGAAACGGCCGTCGGCACCGAGGTTGTCGCGGAAGAAACGGTTGCGCGCGCCCGGGATATGCCCGGCCACCGGATCGAGCGGATTGGGGGTGCCGGCAAAGCGCGAAGGATCGCGGGCGTCCAGCACTTTCGCGGCGCGCGTGTCGATGTTCGCGCGGACTTCGGCCGCGTTCACAGGGCCGGGCACGAGAGGATCGCCCGGCTCGAAATCGCCCGAGGCGGCGACTTGCGGGGTGCTCGTCTCCAGCGGCAGTCCGGCATCGACCCAGGCCGGCTTGCCGCCGTCGAGCACCGCGACCGGGGCGTGGCCCAGCCAGCGCAGCAACCACCACAGCCGCGCCGCCCAGGCGCCGCCGTTGCTGTCGTAGGCGACGACCTGCTGGCCCTTGCGCAGTCCCTGCGCGCGCAGCCAGGCGACCATCGCCACGGGGGCGGGAAGCGGGTGCCGACCGTTGCTGCCGTCGGGCGGGGAGGCGAGGTCCTCGTCGAGATGGGCGTAGCGCGCGCCGGGGATATGGCCCTTCAGATAAATGTCATGCCCCTTGTCCGGAGCGCCGAGTTCGAATTCGCAATCGAAGATCAGTACGTCCGCGCCTGACGCGAGCATGTCCTTGAGCGCGTCGACCGCGATCAACGTATCATAAGTCATCGTTGTCCTTGCCCTGTGGGCCACTGGAAATGTGTTGTGGTGAACGCAGGGACAATAGGCGTGACGAACACTATATGTCGATTGCTTAGATGTTACTTCGTATGTCGTTCGTCGAAAGAAGTCACGTGTCGAACAGGTGCATGTGGCGGGCTGACGGATAGGCGCGAAGGCTCGACGCAGGGACTGGATCGGGGTTTGCATTGCCGTCGTCCCGAACAGGCACGGGACGACCTGTGACGTCGCCGTGGCGGATTCTGCTTCTCTGCCACCAAGCACTGCTTCTGCGTGGCGCAATTCCCGGTAATCCTGCGCGCAAATCTTCGGGAGAGAATGCATGACGTATCGTGTTGCCATCGTCACCGGGGCCGCTGCCGGGATCGGCGCGGCCTGCTCGAAGCGGCTGGCGCAGGACGGCATCGCGGTGGGCGTGCTCGATCTCGACGAGGCGCGCTGCGCGGATACGGTGAAGGCGATCAGGGATGCGGGCGGCACCGCCATCGCGCTGGGCGCCGACATCTCCAACCGCGAACAGGCTGCCGCCGCCGTGGAGAAGTGCCGCGATGCGCTGGGGCCGATCTCGATCCTCGTCAACAATGCGGGCGTGACCGATTTCACGCCGTTCGAGGAACTGACCGACGAGCGCTGGGACTTCGTCTATGCGATCAACGTGCGCGGGCCGATGGTGATGACGCAGCTGGTCATCAAGGACATGAAGCACGCCGGCTGGGGGCGGATCGTCAACGTCTCGTCCTCATCGGCGCAGACCGGCGCGCTCAACATGATCTGCTATTCCTCGTCGAAGGGCGCGGTGGTGACGATGACGCGCTCGATGGCGCAGGAATTCGGGCCTTACGGGATCACCGTGAACAACATCCCGCCCGGATCGGTGATGGGCACGATCATGTCCGAGGCCAACCGCGAGCGCTTCCAGGTCCCGACCGAAGTGCTGCTCCAGTCGATTCCGGTACGCCGCATGGGCGAGCCCGCCGATATCGCGAATGCCTGCGCATGGCTGTGCCACGAGGCTTCGGGCTACGTCACCGGCCAGACCATCGGCGTCAACGGTGGCCGCGTGGTGAGCTGAGTCCTCGTCATTGCGAGCGCAGCGAAGCAATCCAGTGCGGTTTACGCGGCCCTAGATTGCTTTGCTGCGCTCGCAATGACGGAGGGTTTTCTCGCTCCGTTCGAGCGATTCGAGCCTCCCCATAAGCCAAGGGGCCGGACAGCTTGCGCTGCCGGCCCCCGTCCACATGGGAAGTGAACTCTAGAGCGTTTTCTAATCAGGTGGGATCACCTGATGAATGGGAAAACGCGGTAAATCGTTCTGGCTCAGGCTTCGGTCTTCGAGGCCTCGTAGCGCTCGATCGCCTCTTCCACGATGCGGGCGGCATCGGCGGCGTTGCCCCAGGTGCCGACGCGAACCCACTTTTCCTTTTCCAGGTCCTTGTAGTGGGTGAAGAAGTGCTCGACCTGCTGGTAGACGATGTCGGGCAGATCTTCCTTCTCGTTCACGTGCGAATAGTAGGGGAAGGTCGAGTTGATCGGCACGCAGAGCAGCTTCTCGTCGCCGCCGTGCTCGTCCTCGAGGTTGAGGACGGCGATCGGGCGCACCTTGACCACGCAGCCCGGGATGAACGGCGAGCGGGCGACGACCAGCGCGTCGAGCGGGTCACCGTCGGGCGAGAGGGTGTGCGGCACGAAGCCGTAGTTCGCCGGATAGCGCATCGGCGTGTGCAGGATGCGGTCGACGAAGAGCGCGCCGGAGGCCTTGTCGAACTCGTACTTGACCGGCTCGCCGCCGACGGGAACTTCGATGATGACGTTCAGGCTCTTCGGCGCGTTGTCGCCGACGGGGATCATGTCGATGCGCATAATGGTCCTTCTTTATTTTCGCACTGTTCGTCTGCGTGGCGGGCCACACGTTGGGCGCGGGCTTAGCGTCGCGTTTATTGCGTCGCAACAGCCATTTCGGACGATACTGCGATGATTGCGCGAATACGGAGGTAAGAGTCTGTTCGAAAATGCCCGGGCGGGCATTTTCGGAGCGGCACCGGCCCTCTCCCCCACCCGACCACCCATAGGGTACTATCGTTGGGTGGTCGGGTGGGGGAGAGGGCCGGTGCCGCGAAATCCGCTTCAGCGGATTTCCAAATGCCCGTTACTTGGCGCGCGCGGTCAGCAGCTTGTCGAAGCCGTTGACCTTGCCCGGTGTGGTGCTCTCCAGCCAGGGGTGGCGCAGGCCGCCGTGGTAGTCGATCGCCACCGTCTGATATCGCTCGCCGCGCTTGATCAGCAGGCTGATCGGCGCCTTGGCGGTCTTGGCGGCGGTGATCGCGTCCTTCATCACGTCGGAGGAATAGGCGCGGCCGCCCACGGCGACGATCTTCGTCGAATTGACGATGCCCGCGTTGTAGGCCGGGCCGTCCCACAAGGTCGCGGTGACGTCGCCGTCCTTGTTCAGCGTCACGCCGAGCGAGTAGGTGAGGTCGAGCGTCTTGCGCTCCTCGGCGATGCCCTTTTCGTAGGCGTTGGGCTTGTCCTTCCACACCAGCTTGTAGCCGGCCATCTGCACGCCGTTCAGCGGTGCGGGCTGGTTGGTGTCGTAGAGGCGCGTGCGCAGGAAGGCGGCCCAGTCGTAGGGGTAGACGCCGTTCAGCACCTTGACGACTTCGTCGAAGTCGTAGGTCACTTCGCCCCAGTCGCCGTCGCGCACGCCGAAGAAGGCCCTGGCGAAATCGTCGAGCCCCTTGGCGCCGCCCGTACCCTTGCGGATGATCTGGTCGGCCTCGAGCCAAGTCAGCGCGCCCTCGACGTAGTAGTCTTCCGAGCGGGTGAGCGAGGTGTAGGGCAGCGGGCGGCGGCGCATCAGCTGCGGCGCGTTGACGGTGTCCTCGACCGAGCGCCACGACCGGCCGGGAGTGCCCTCGGCATACTTGCCCGCAGCGGTGGCGAACATCGCCATGACCGTGTCGCGTGACTGCACGCCCGAGCGGGCGGCCAGCACATAGCCCCAGAACTGGGTCTGACCCTCGTAGACCCACAGCATCGTGTTCTGCATCGGCTGCTGGTAGTCCGGCGTCCAGGCATCGGCGCCGCGGCGGAACTTGCCGTTCCAGCTGTGCACGAATTCATGCGCGATAACGTTGCGGTCCCAGTCCATCCCGGCCCAGTCGGTCCACGACTTGGGTTCCTGCTGGTTCTCGCTGGAGCGGTGGTGCTCGAGGCCGATGCCGCCCATGCGGTCGGTGAGGGCGAGCAGGAAGTCGTAATGATCGAAGTGCTTCGAGCCGAACGTGGTCGTCGCCTCCTTTACGAGGTTGCGGTAAGTCTGGAGGTTCTCGGGCTTGATCGCGAGGAGGTCCGGCTCGTCAGCGACGACGTCCATGAAGACGTTCTGGCCCAGGTCCCAGCGCTGCGAATGGATGCCGGCGAAGATCGGCGAATCGACGAGGCGCTCGAAGTCGATGGTGTTCCAGGTGACGGTGTCGCCGGTCCGCTGGAAGCCGTCGAGCGCGGTGAACACCTGCCAGCCCCGCGGGAAGGTGACCGTCGGCTTGTACGGGATGCCGCGCGTGTAATAGCCCGCCGGGTAGAGGCTCATCTTCTCCCACTGGAGGTTGAGCATCTCCTGCG
This sequence comes from Novosphingobium sp. HR1a, assembly GCF_015594425.1. Lineage (NCBI taxonomy): Bacteria > Pseudomonadati > Pseudomonadota > Alphaproteobacteria > Sphingomonadales > Sphingomonadaceae > Novosphingobium > Novosphingobium sp. HR1a. The sequence goes on along the minus strand of NZ_JABXWS010000058.1, from coordinate 33,698 downwards.
TCATCGTGATCCGCCCCTCGCTGGTCTGCAGCGGCGAGGTGTGGACGAACTTCGCGGTGACGGCCTTTGTCCCCTCGGGCAGCGCGAGGTGGAAGGCGTTGACCGCGACCGTGTCACGCACCCAGGCGATTTCCTTACCGTCCGCATAGAAGTGGATGTCGGCCAGCAGCCCGTAAGGTCCGGTTTCCGAGTGGTTGCCGGGCAGCCAGCCCGCCTGCAGCAGGATCAGATCGCGCGCGCCGGGTGCGACCGGGATCGTCTGGGTGACGCGGTAGACGCCGCGCGAAATGTCACTCGCGTCGATGTTCAGGCCGATGGTGCCGGCATAAGGCACGTCCTTCGCGGCGGGCATTTCCGGCGGAAGCGGCGGGGCCATCGGGGTGGAGCGGTTGGCATCCTGCGCGAAAACGGAAGTCGACAGCAGCAGGGAGGTGAGGAGGGTCGCGCCCTTGAGCAGATTCTTCATTGCGCAGGTCTTTGCGCTTGTTACCGCATTTGGCAACCATTGATGCCGTCGTTTTGGCCTCTCAAAATGGCGGGGCCACTTCACGAAGTGCGCCATTGCGGCTAGACGCGCGCGTCATGAACACCACACCACAGGCCATTCGCGGAACCCAGGACATCTTCGGCGCCGATGCCGAGGCTTTCGCCCACGTCGTCGAGACCTTCGAGCTCGTGCGCAAGCTCTACCGCTTCCGCCGCGTGGAAATGCCGGTGTTCGAGAAGACCGCCGTGTTCTCGCGCTCGCTCGGCGAGACGACCGACGTGGTCTCCAAGGAGATGTATTCGTTCGAGGATCGCGGCGGCGAATCGCTGACGCTGCGCCCCGAATTCACTGCCGGCATCGCTCGCGCCTACCTGACCGACGGCTGGAAGCAGTTCGCGCCGCTCAAGGTCGCGACGCACGGGCCGCTGTTCCGTTACGAGCGCCCGCAGAAGGGCCGTTATCGCCAGTTCCACCAGATCGACGCCGAAGTGATCGGCGCGGCCGAGCCGATGGCCGACGTGGAACTCCTCGTCATGGCCGACCAGCTGCTCAAGGAACTGGGCATCGCGGACGGCGTGACTCTGCAGCTCAACACGCTGGGCGACGGCGAGAGCCGCGAGGCATGGCGCGCGGCGCTGGTCGAATACTTCCGCGGCCACAAGGATGTATTGTCCGAGGATTCGCAAGACCGCCTCGAGCGCAACCCGCTGCGCATCCTCGATTCCAAGGACCCGCGCGACAAGCCCTTCACCGCCGATGCGCCCAAGATCGACGACTTCCTCTCGGCCGAGGCGCAGGACTTCTTCGGCGCGGTGACGTCGGGCCTCGATGCGGCGGGCGTCGCCTGGACCCGCGCCGAGGCGCTGGTGCGCGGGCTGGATTATTACCGTCACACCGCCTTCGAGTTCGTGACCGACCGGCTGGGTGCGCAAGGGACCGTGCTGGGCGGTGGTCGCTACGATGGCCTGATGTCCGCACTCGGCGGTCCCGAGACCCCGGCGGTCGGCTGGGCAGCGGGGATCGAGCGTCTTGCGATGCTGGTGGCCGATGCGGGCCAGACCACCGAAGCGCCGCTGACGGCGATGCTCGCGGTCGAGGACGATGCGGCGCTGCACTTCGCGCTCAAGACGCTGACCGCGCTGCGCCATCAGGGCATCGATGCCGAGATCATTGCCACGGGAAGCCCGCGCAAGCGCTTCGACAAGGCGGTGAAGTCGAACGCGAAGGCGATCGTCTCATTCGTGGTCAAGGACGGCGTGCCCACCGCCAACTTGCGCGCGGGTGAAACCACCCCGGCGCGGCTGGCGGTGGAGCAGGTGCTGGTGACCATCCAGCCGTGATGGAGGTATGGCCACAACTTCGCGGAGGGCTTCGACAGGCTCAGCCTGAGCGGGGTTGGAGTTTTACGCTAACTCCGCTCACCCTGAGCTTGTCGAAGGGGCAGGCGCAGCCTCTCGAAGCCCCGGAAGGCGCACGCTGATGGCGATCTCCGACATTCGCCTCGCCCAGCTCGGCGGCCGTCTGGCCGAACTGGAGGCGCGCCTTGCTTCCGGCACTCTCGAAGGTGAGGCTTTCGTCGCTGCAAGCCGCGATTATGCCGAGCTGGAACCCGTCGCGCGCGCCGCGGCCGAGGTCGTCTCGATGCGCGGCGAACTCGAATCGCTGCTTGGCCTCGAAGACCCTGACCCCGAGATGCGCGCCCTTGCAGCCGAGGAAGCCGCACGCCTCAAGGCAGAGCTGCCTGAGGCCGAGCGCCGCCTCGCCATCGCCATGCTCCCGCGTGACGCCGCCGACGTGCGCCCGGCGATGCTGGAAATCCGCGCGGGCACCGGCGGCGACGAGGCGGCGCTGTTCGCCGCCGACCTCTACCGCATGTACGAGAAATACGCCGCCGAGCAGGGCTGGCGGGTCGAGATGGTCAGCGCCAATGCCAGCGATGTCGGCGGCTTCAAGGAAGTCGTCGCCAACGTCACCGGCTCGGGCGTCTTCGCCAAGCTGAAGTTCGAAAGCGGCGTCCACCGCGTCCAGCGCGTGCCGGTGACCGAATCGGGCGGGCGCATCCATACCTCTGCGGCCACCGTCGCGGTCCTGCCCGAACCCACCGAGGTCGACGTGGCGATCGAGGACAAGGATCTCAAGATCGACATCTACCGCGCCTCGGGCGCGGGCGGGCAGCACGTCAACACCACCGATTCGGCGGTGCGCATCACCCACTTGCCGTCGGGCATCGTCGTCACCTGTCAGGACGAGCGCAGCCAGCACAAGAACAAGGCCAAGGCGATGCAGGTCCTGCGCGCGCGCCTCTACGAGAAGATGCGCGACGAGGCGCAGGGCGCCGAGGCAGAGGCGCGCAAGGCCATGGTCGGTTCCGGCGACCGCTCGGAGCGCATTCGCACCTACAACTTCCCGCAAGGGCGCGTCACCGATCATCGCATCAACCTGACGCTCCACCGCCTGCCCGAAGTGCTCGAAGGGCCGGGGCTGGCGGAACTGGTCGATGCGCTGATCGCCGAGGACGAGGCCAAGCGTCTGGCAGCGATGGATGGTTGACGGCACTACCGTAGTCGAAGCCATCCGCGATGCGGCTTCACGCCTTTCGGAAACCAGCGATACTGCCCGCCTCGACGCCGAAGTCCTGATGGCCCATGCGCTGGGCGTCACCCGTTCGCAGCTTTTGCTCGGCCGCATGCGCGATCCGGCGCCCGAGGGCTTCGCCGCGCTGGTCGAGCGGCGTGCCGCGCATGAACCGGTGGCCTACATCACCGGCACGGCCGAGTTCTACGGCCTCGAACTCGCGGTCACCCCGGCCACGCTGATCCCGCGCGGCGATACCGAGACACTGATCGAGGCCGCCCGCGAGGCTTTGGCCGCCCGCCCGCCCGCCCGCATCCTCGATCTCGGCACCGGAACCGGCGCGCTGCTGCTGGCGGCGCTGTCGGTATGGCCGGAGGCGCAAGGCGTCGCCATCGACCGCTCGGCCGAGACGCTGGCGGTCGCGCAGACGAATGCCGATCGCCATGCTCCGGCCGCCCGGCTGCTGGTGGCCGACTGGACAAAGCCCGGCTGGTCGGCCGATCTCGGCCGCTTCGACCTGATCCTCACCAACCCGCCTTACGTCGAGGATGCGGCCGAACTCGACACTTCGGTCCGGGCCTTCGAGCCTGCGGGCGCGCTGTTCTCGGGGCCCGAGGGACTGGACGACTACCGCGTCCTCGTGCCCCAGCTTCCCGGCCTCATGGCCCCAGGCGGTGTGGCGATGGTCGAGATCGGCTGGCGGCAGGCCGACGCCGTGGCGGGGATCGGCGCGGCTGCCGGGCTGTCGTCCCGGGTTCATCGCGATTTGGGCGGGCGCGACCGGGTCGTCGCGTTTTCGGGGACAAACGTACTTGGGGCGTAAGTTTCCGCTTGGAATCGTCCTCTACAATCCCTAATGATTACCGCGAACCGGCCGATGGACGATGATTTCCCATACCCGGTTCGCCTCCAGCATTTGCAAGCGGTCGGCGGCGTCAACGCAACCGACAGGGCAGATGGGGAAAATCGCGGCGGCCGGGGGGCCGGTCGGGATCATGTGACGTACGGCAGTCCGGTTGATCGGGACCGGAGCGTGCCAGGGTTTTAAAGCCCGGGGTTTTGAGGAAAGTCATCCCTTGAATAACAACAATCGTGGTAACAACCGTCGGCGCGGCCGCGGTAACAACCGCCAGCAGGGCGGCCAGCAGACCAACCGGATCGACAGCAGGGCACGTGGCAATGCGCCGCAGCTTCTGGAAAAGTATCGGAAGATGGCGCACGACGCCCACCTCAATGGCGACCGCGTGACGGAGGAATACTACCTCCAGTTCGCGGATCACTACTTCCGTGTCATTGCCGACCAGAAGCAGCGTCAGGAAGACGCTCGCCAGCCGAATCAGCCGCGCCGCGACGATCATCGCCAGAACGATTACGGCGACGATTACGGTTCGTACGACGATCCCTACGGCGAAGCGCCGTCGGCTCCCGTCGAACGCGCCCCGCGCCCCGAGCGTGAACCGCGCCAGTACGAGCAGCGCCAGTATGAGCCCCGGCATGAACAGCGTGCTCCGGAGCCCGCCGCCGCTGCCGTCGAGGATGCCGCCGAGCCGGTTGCGGACGCTGGCGATGCGTCGGCCAATCCTTACGAGCCGCCCGAAAATCCTTTCGTGCGCGACAATCGCGCCTCGCGCGGCCTGAAGCAGCGCAAGCCGCGCGGCCCGCGCCGGGACGAAGGCGAAGAGCCCCGGGGCGAGGCGGAGCAGGCTCCGGCCCCCGTCGCTCAGGAAGAGCCTGCCGGCTTCGACGCCGCAGTGCTTCCGCCCGCGATCTCGGCCAAGCCGGCCCGCAAGCGCACGCCCAAGCCCGCCGCCGAAGCCGTTGCTCCGGCTCCCGAGGCCGAGCCTGCCGCCGAGGAAAAGCCGCGCCGCCGCCGCACCCGCAAGGCTGCCGCGGGTGACGAGGCCGCTCCCGAGGCTGTCGAGGGCTGACCCTCCTTCCCGGCGCGCGTGCACGGGACCGTAACTGGTCCCTTGCGTCGCGCCGGGCCGGGCTTACAAGCCCATGGCGATGCAGTCCGACCGGTACGCTTCGCCTTTCCTTAGAACCCTTGCCCTGGCCGTGCCCCCGCGGCCGGGTGCGCGTGCGCTGGCGGCCATGGCCGCCGGCGTTCTCGCGGCCTGCGGCTTCCAGCCCCTTGCGCTCTGGCCGCTGACCCTGATCGGCGTCGCCTGGCTGCTCGAACTGGTGGTTCGGGCAAGGACGGGGCGGCAGGTCTTCCTGCTCGGCTGGTGCTTCGGGCTCGGCCACTTCACCCTCGGCAACAACTGGATCGCAACCGCCTTCACCTATCAGGCGAACATGCCCGCATGGCTGGGGATGATCGCCGTTGTTCTGCTGGCGCTCTACCTCGCGCTGTTCCCGGCGGTGGCGGTGCTGGCTGCCTGGCTGGTGGCACGGCCTGACCGCCGCGAAGGTTCGCGCGGTTTCGCCGCGTTCGCTTTCGCTTTCGCCGCAACCTGGATCGTGACGGAGTGGATCCGCGCGTGGCTGTTCACCGGCTTTGCTTGGAACCCGCTGGGTATCGCGCTGCTGGGCGGGTTCGAGAGCCGGGGGCTCGGTATTCTGGCGCCGTGGATCGGGACGTATGGCCTCTCGGGCGTGCTGGTGCTGCTGTCCGGCGTACCCGGCATCATGGCCCGGCTGCCCTCCGGCAAGGTGCTTGCGCCCACCGCCGTCGCGGTGCTGGCGGGCGGGCTTGGTTTCGCCATGCATGCGCCCCCTCCGGCTCCGCAGCCCGGCCCTGTGCGCTACACGCTGGTCCAGCCCGACATCCGGCAGGAGTTCATCGACGACCCGCGCTATTTCGAACGCAATTTCCAGCGCCTCGCGTTGCTGTCGCTGCCGCGCGCGCCGGGGGACCGGCGGGCGGTGTTCTGGCCCGAATCCGGGCTCGGCGATTTCCTGCGCGACGGCTATCCGAGCTATCTCTACCGCATCTATACGTATGCCGGTGATCCGGAGATCGCCCGACGCCGCCTCGGCCGTGTGGTCGGGCCTTACGGACTGCTGATGACCGGCGCCGTCGATCTCGTCATGGAGGGCGAGGAGGAGAAGGCGGCGCGCAATTCGGTGACCGCGATCGATGGAAACGGGGCGATCCTGGCGGGCTATTCCAAGGCCCACCTCGTGCCTTTTGGCGAGTATCTGCCGATGCGCTCTCTGCTCGGGCCGATCGGGCTCAGCCGTCTGGTCGCGGGGCAACTCGACTTCCTGCCGGGACCGGGGCCGCGCACCGTCGACTTCGGCGCCTATGGCAAGGCCGGAATCCAGATCTGCTACGAGATCGTCTTCAGCGGCGAGGTCGTCGATCCCGCCAACCGGCCCGACTACATCTTCAACCCCTCGAACGACGGCTGGTTCGGCGCCTGGGGGCCGCCCCAGCATCTCGCGCAGGCGAGGCTGCGCGCGATCGAGGAGGGGCTGCCGGTGCTGCGCTCGACCACTACGGGGATCAGTGCGGTGATAGATGCCGACGGGATCGTGCGAGCCTTCGTGCCGCGGCACCAGGCGGGTCGTCTCGACGGGCTGATCCCGCAGGCCCATGAACCCACGCTCTTTGCCCAACTCGGTAACGTTCTTCCGCTCGCGCTTGCCGCACTGCTGATGGCGGTTGTGCTTTGCGTGGTTGCACTCGGGCGCCGTCGGGTCTAGACCGCGCACTCACATAAAGCTTCCTTTATATCCCAAGGGATCACATGCGCAGCAACTACGTCTTCACGTCCGAGAGCGTCTCCGAAGGCCATCCGGACAAGGTTTCCGACCAGATTTCCGACGCCATCGTCGATCTGTTCCTGTCGAAGGATTCCGAAGCGCGCGTCGCGTGCGAGACGTTGACGACCACCCAGCTCGTCGTCCTCGCAGGCGAAATTCGCTGCAAGGGCGTGTTCGAGAACGGTGAGTGGGCCGAAGGCGCGCTCGAGGAAATCGAGAAGACCGTGCGCGCCGTCGTCAAGAAGATCGGCTATGCGCAGGACGGTTTCCACTGGGAAACCTTCGAGTTCATCAACCGCCTGCATGCCCAGTCCGCGCACATCGCGCAGGGCGTCGATGCGGCGGGCAACAAGGACGAAGGCGCCGGCGACCAGGGCATCATGTTCGGTTTCGCCTGCGACGAAACGCCCGACCTGATGCCGGCGACGCTCGATTACAGCCACAAGATCCTGCACAAGCTGGCAGAAGACCGCCACTCGGGCGCCGCGCCGTTCCTGGAGCCCGACGCCAAGAGCCAGGTTACCCTGCGCTTCGAGAACGGCGTGCCGGTAGAAGCGACCGCGATCGTCGTCTCGACCCAGCACGCGCCGGGCTACGACAAGGGCGAGCAGGAGGCCGAACTCAAGTCCTACGTGAAGACGGTCGTGACCGAGCTTCTCCCCGAAGGCTTCGTCACCGACAAGACGGTGTTCCACATCAACCCGACCGGCTCGTTTGAGATCGGCGGTCCTGACGGCGACGCGGGCCTCACCGGCCGCAAGATCATCGTCGATACGTACGGCGGTGCCTCGCCGCACGGCGGCGGCGCGTTCTCGGGCAAGGACCCGACGAAGGTGGACCGCTCGGCCGCTTACGTGACGCGCTACCTTGCCAAGAACGTGGTCGCAGCCGGCCTCGCCACGCGCTGCACTATTCAGGTGTCCTACGCGATCGGCGTGTCTGCACCGCTCTCGCTCTATGTCGATACCCATGGCACCGGCAGCGTCGACGATGCCGTGCTGGAAGCCGCGATCGCGAAGGTCTCGGCCGAGAAGCTGGGCGGACTGACCCCGCGCGGCATTCGCGTCGGCCTTGGTCTCAACAAGCCGATCTACGGCCCGACCGCCGCTTATGGCCACTTCGGCCGCCAGCCCGAGGGTGACCTGTTCCCCTGGGAGCGCACCGATCTCGCCGATGCGCTGAAGGCCGCGCTGGCCTGATCTGGAGGGCAACCGTATTCTTCCAGTCATTCCCGCGAAGGCGGGAACCCATCTCCTGAATTTTCGTGTTGCACGATCATCAGATGGGTCCCCGCCTTCGCGGGGATGACGATGGAAGAAAATGAACGAGCGGGGTTACGTAACCCCTTCGACCAACCGCCGACGCTGTTCGATCAGCGTCGGCGTTTCTCTTGCAACGATGGGCCAAGGCGATAGCTTCGGCCGATCGACCCCCGCGCTTTTCCGGGCGCAGGGATGCAAGGGACACATCCATGATCGAAACCGACCGTCGCGGCGCACTCGGCCTTGCCGCCGCGCTTCCTCTCGCCTCGGCGCTGCCCTCGATGCTGGCGGGCACGGCCCATGCCGCCGATGCGGCCGCAGCGCAGTGGGACCTCACCGACCTTTACCCTGGCCTCGACGTTTGGGACGCCGCGCGAAAGCAGGTCGCCGCCGCGCTGCCGCGCCTTGCCGGCTACAAGGACAGCTTCGGCGCCGACGCGCCCTCCATGCTCAAGGCGCTGGAGGATATCTCCGAAGTCTCGAAGACGTTCGCGCGCGTCTACGTCTACGCCTCGCTGAAGGCGGACGAAGACGTGCGCGTGTCCGCCAATCAGGAGCGCAACGCGCAAGTCATGGACCTGTACGCTGCCTTCGGCGAGGCGACCGCGTGGACCGCGCCGGAAACACTGAAGCTGGGCAAGGACAAGGTCGAAGGCTTGATCGCCGCTGACAAGACGCTCGCTACCCGTTTCGCCTTCGGCCTGCGCAAGACCCTGCGCGAGGCCGAACACACCCTCGATGCCAGGGGAGAGGCTTTGCTGGCGGCGGTCTCTTCCCCGTTGTCCGGCCCGCAGACGATCCGCGAGCAGTTGTTCTCCTCCGACATCCCCTGGCCCGAGGTCACCCTGTCGGACGGGCGCAAGCAGGTGCTCGACGCGCAGGGGTACACCCTGACCCGTGACGCGCCGAACCGCGATGACCGCAAGACGGTGATGGATGGCTTCTTCGGTCAGATGGGCAAGTTCGAAAGCTCGCTCGGCGCGGCGATGGCGGCCAAGCTCAAGGGCGACGTGTTCGATGCCCGCGCCCGCAGCTACAAAAGCTGCCTTGCCATGGCGCTCGCCCCCGGTGGGGTGCCCGAGGGCGTCTACCGCACGCTGGTGGCCGAGACGAACGCCGGTCTGCCGCAGCTCCACCGCTCGTTCGAACTGCGTCGCAAGATGCTGAAGCTGCCGGACATGCACTATTACGACATCTATCCGCCGCTGGTCAGCCTGGAGCGCAAGTTCACCCTGACCGACATGCGCAACATCACCCTGAAGGCGGTGGAGCCGCTGGGCCCCGAATACGTCAAGCGCCTTGGCGCGGCGACGGCGGCGAAGTGGATGGACCCCTGGCCGCGTCCCGGCAAGCGTCCGGGCGCCTACATGAACGGCTCGGCCTATGGCGTGCATCCCTACCTGCTGCTGAACCTCGGCGAGAACTACGAGGGATTGTCCACGTATGCGCATGAGTGGGGCCACGCGATGCATTCGCTGCTGGCCGATTCGGTGCAGCCTTACGAACTGTCCGACTACCCGATCTTCACCGCCGAGATCGCCTCCACCTGCAACGAGGTGCTGTTGACCGAGTACATGCTGAAGCAGGCGAAGACCAAGGAAGAGAAGATCTACTACCTCGGCATGCGGCTGGAGGGCATGCGCGGCACCTTCTTCCGGCAGGCGATGTTCGCCGAGTTCGAGCTGAAGATGCACGAGATGGCCGAAGCGGGAGAGGGCCTCTCGGGCGAGAGCCTGACGCGCGTGTATCTCGACCTGCTGAAGCGCTATCACGGCCCGAACTTCGTGATCGACGCGCCCTACGCGATCGAGTGGGCCTATATCCCGCACTTCTACAGCACGTTCTACGTCTACCAGTACGCCACCTCGATCTCGGCGGGGACGTGGTTCGCGCACTCGATCCTGAACGGCGGCAAGGCCGAGCGCGAACGCTACCTCGACGTGCTGCGCGCGGGCGGTTCTGCCGATCCGGTGGACATCCTGAAGAAAGCCGGGCTCGATATGACCGCGCCCGATCCCTATCGCGGGCTGGTGGCGGACTTCAAGGCGACGATCGACGAGATCGAGACGTTGATGGCGTGACGTAGCGGCGTCAGGGCACCATTCCGTCGAGTGGTGTCCTGCGCCCCGGTCCGCCGGTGACCGCAACGGTCATCGCGCCGAGCCCTTCCACCCAGGCGTGCATCGTGTCTCCCGGCACTACCGGCCCGACCGAGCGCGGCGGCGTGCCGGAGAAGATCACGTCGCCCGGATGCAGCGTCATCACCGAGGCGGCATGTTCGACGAGGTCGGCGATGCCGAGGACGAGGCGGCGTGTATTGTCCACCTGCCGGTCCTCGCCATTGACCGTCAGGCTAAAGTCTAGGCAATCGGGATCGGTGATCTCGTCGCGGGTGGTGAGCCACGGGCCCATCACTCCGTAGGTATCGAAGCTTTTGCCGAAGCTGGGAAATTCGCTGCCCTGCATCGTCATGTCGAGGCCGATGCAATAGCCGGCGACGTAGTCCAGCGCCTTGGCGGCGGGGATTTCGGTGCCCTGCCTGCCGATGACGATGGCGATTTCCATCTCGTGAAAGGTCGTGCGCTCGGGCCATCGGAGCACCACGCCGTCGGCAGGTCCGGCGGCCGCGCTGGTCATCTTGAACAGCAGGCCGAGGCGGCGCGGGTGCCCGCCGGCGGCCAGGACTTCTTCGAAGTTGCCCGCTCCGCAGACGAACTTGCCGGGGTTGGCGACGGGGCTTTGTAGCAGGATGTCGGTGAGTGGCATGCCATCGACACTGTTTGCCAGAGCCTCCATCTTCGGTCGCAGGGTGTCTAGGTGGGTGACAAACTGGTCACCAGGAGGGATGGGCCAGCGGAGTGATGGCAGTTCGGAGGTGACAGCGGTGACATCATGGACACGATCGCCACGCACGACGCCGACGTGGATCGGATCGCCGCGTCGCAGCTTATAGCGGCAGATTTTCATCGTTCCCCTTCGCTTTCGTTCGCGCGGACGGTGAAGGATAGAGCATCACGGGCAATTGCCGGAAGTCCGGCAGCCCATCGCGATCGTCCGGAAAAATCCTTCGTAGTATTCCGGATGACAGCGGCTTTCCTACCGGAGATGATGGGACGGGACCTATTTCATCGAGGGATTCGTCGATGTTTCGCTATTCGCCCGCCGTGCTGGCCTTGCTCGTTGCGACTCCGGCACTGAGTCAGTCGATCCCGGTTCCAAAAAATCTGTACGGCAACTACGCGCCGGGTGGCGATTGTGCCCGGCAACCGCGGGTGGTCGTCAACACTGCGGGGGTGTTCCTCGAAACCGCATCGGGCAAGGCAGGGCCGCTGCCGGTCGATGTCTGTTACAGCTGCGCCGGCGGAGCGCGCTACGAAGGCATCCAGGTCTGGGTCATGGTCAAGTACGGCAAGGACAAGTGGGGCGGAGACACCTTCCCTGTGACCATGATGTTCAATGATGGTGAGCGGCGTGGTGCGCTGCTGCTCGAGCATGACGATACGATGCGCATCCCTATCGGCATTCCGATGACGCAGGTGGTTCAGGCGCGTACGTTCAGGTTGTGCAAGGGAGGCAGGGCCGGCGCCTGACCTTTCGACAAGCTCAGCCTGAGCGGGACTGGAGGTTGTATAAACCTCCAGTCCCGCTCAGGCTGAGCTTGTCGAAGTCCGCCGGCCTCAGGCCGGCGTGATTCCCATGCAGAGGTACTTGACCTCCATGTAGTCATCGAGGCCGTAGTGCGATCCCTCGCGGCCCAGGCCCGATTGCTTGACGCCGCCGAACGGCGCGACCTCGGTGGAGATGAGGCCGGTGTTGATGCCGACCATGCCCGCTTCCAGCGCCTCTGCGACACGCCACACGCGCGACAGGTCGCGGGCGTAGAAGTAGCTGGCGAGGCCGAACTCGGTGTCGTTGGCCATGCGGATGGCGTCGGCCTCGTCGGTGAAGCGGATCACGCCTGCGAGCGGCCCGAAGGTCTCCTCGCGGGCCAGCTTCATGTCGGGCTTCACGCCTGCCACCACGGTGGGGTTGAAGAAGCTGCCGCCAAGCGGGTTGCGCTGGCCGCCCGCGAGCACTTTGGCGCCGCCGTCGACCGCGTCCTTGAGGTGTTCCTCGACCTTCTCGACGGCCTTCTCGTCGATCAGCGGGCCGACTTCGGTGCCTGCGTCGAGGCCGTAGCCCACCTTCATGCCGCTGACGCGCGCGGCCAGCTTGGTCACGAACTCGTCATAGACGCCGTCCTGCACGTAGAAGCGGTTGGTGCACACGCAAGTCTGGCCGCCGTTGCGGAACTTCGAGATCATCGCGCCTTCGATCGCGGCATCGACATCGGCATCGTCGAACACCAGGAACGGCGCGTTGCCGCCCAGTTCCATCGAGCACTTCTTGATCGTCTCGGCGCATTCGCGCAGCAGGTCGCGGCCGATCTCGGTCGAGCCCGTGAAAGTCAGCTTGGCGACCTTGGGGCTGGCGGTCAGGGTCGAGCCGATCTGCCCTGCACTGCCGGTGACGACGTTGACGACCCCCTTGGGTATGCCCGCCATCTCGCACAGCTGCGCGATCGCCAGCGCCGAGTACGGCGTGGCCGAGGCGGGCTTGATGACGATGGTGCAGCCTGCAGCCAGCGCCGGGCCGAGCTTGCGGGTGATCATCGCATTGGGAAAGTTCCAGGGCGTGATCGCGGCGACGACGCCGACGCCCTGCTTGATCACGACGATGCGGCGGTCGGCGGCATGGCCGGGGATCACGTCGCCGTAAGCGCGCTTGCCCTCTTCGGCGAACCACTCGATGAAGCTGGCGCCATAGGCGATCTCGCCCTTGCCTTCGGCGAGCGGCTTGCCCTGCTCGCGGCTGAGCAGTTCGCCCAGATCGTCCTGGTGCTGGAGCATCAGTTCGAACAGCTTGCGCATCAGCTTCGCGCGCTCACCGGCGGTCTTGGCGCGCCATGCAGGGAGGGCGGCCTCGGCGGCGTCGATCGCGCGGGCGGTTTCGTCGGCGCCCATCTTCGGAACGGTGCCCAGCACCTTGCCGGTGCCGGGGTCGGTGACCTCGAAGGAAGCACCCGAATCCGCATCGACCCACGCGCCGTCGATGTAGCACTGCTGCTTCAGGAAATCGGTGTAGGCCATTTCGTGCGGGTTCCTCAGTTGTTGCCGGTGGAGCGTCTCGAACGGACACTCGCGGGTTCCGGCATGGTCTAGGGACGAGCCCTAGCGGTTACAAGTCGTCCGCGCCTCCTGCGACAAGCGCGAGGGTGGCGCGATTGACGCCTCTCCGCGTGTCGGCTAGTCTCTAATGCGAACAATAATTCGTTAATGCGAATAAGTTCGGGAGAGTGGGCTTGGAATACGCAGGGTATATCGGCGGCAGCTTCGTGCGCGGCGAAGGCGAGCGGTTCGAGGTGCAGAACCCGTCCGACGAATCGGTGGTCGCCGAAGTGGTCGGCGTTTCAGCAGCGCAGGCCGACGCGGCGATCGGCGCCGCGCGGCAGGCCTTCGATTCCGGCGCATGGTCGGGCCTGTCGATGACGGAGCGCGCGAAAATCATGACGCGCTTCGGGGAGGCGATGCGCAAACGGGCGGATTTCCTGAAGACATGCGCCATCGAGGAAGCGGGATGCCCGGTCTCGGCGACGGTCATGGGCGCGCAGGTCCACGCGCCGCTGCGCATGACCGACGAGATCATCGACCTGTTCCTGCGCCTTCCGCAGCAGGAGGAAAACCCTCTGCCGATCCACGAGCGGGTCAATCCGCACTTCGTCGTGCAGAGCCTCAAGCGCTGGTCGCCGCTCGGCGTGGTCTCGGCGATTTCGGCCTACAACGTGCCGTTCTATACCGCGTTCTGGAAAGTCGTTCCCGCGCTCATGGCGGGTGACACGGTGGTCCTGCGGCCCAATCCGCTGACCCCCATCTCATCCATGATTTTCGCCGAGGCGGCCGAGGAAGCGGGCCTTCCGCCCGGGGTCATGAACGTGATCGTCGAGCCGGGCCTCGCGGGCGGGCTTGCGATGACCACCGATCCGCGCGTCGATATGGTCTCGTTCACCGGCTCATGCACCGTGGGGGCCAAGGTGGCCGAGCAGGCAGCGCCGACGCTCAAGCGGCTGGTGCTGGAGCTGGGTGGCAAGTCGGCGCAAATCTACCTGCCCGACGCGGTTGCGCGTGCACCCTCTGCCGCGCTTTCGGTCTGCACTTCGCACGCGGGACAGGGCTGTGTGCTGGGGACGCGGGTTTTCGTGCCGCAGGAGACCAAGGCCGAAGTCGTCGACGCCATGGCCAAATTGCTTGCGGACGTGAAGATCGGGCCGGCGAGCGATCCAGCAACCCAGCTCGGCCCGGTCATCAGCGCCGCCCAGCGCGACCGCTGCGCGCACTTCACCCAGGCTGCGGTGGAAGCGGGCGGCCGCGTGGTGTGCGGCGGCAAGCGGCCGGAGGGTATCGCCAAGGGCTTCTACTGGGAGCCAACGGTGCTCGACCTGCCGGACAATTCCAACCCCGCCGCGCAGGAGGAGATCTTCGGGCCGGTGGTCGGCGTGATCGGCTATCGCGACCTCGATCACGCGGTGGAGATGGCCAATGACAGCCGCTTCGGCCTCTCGGGCTGGGTGCACGGGGCGGACAAGGTCAAGGCGCTGGAGGTGGGTCTGAAGATCCGCAGCGGGGCGGTCAACGTCAACGGCGCGGTGATGTCGAGCTACGCCAGCGGCGGCGGCATCAAGATGAGCGGCCTCGGCCGCGAACGCGGGGTCGAGGGCCTGCGCGAATTCCAGATGATGACCACCTTCAACATCGGTGGCTGAGGGAACGGGAGCAAGGACGATGGAAGGACTGGTCCAGGGCAAAGTCGCCCTCATCACCGGCGCGGGCTCGGGTCTCGGCCGCGCGGCAGTGCTGCTGTTCTGCGAGCATGGCGCGAAGGTTGTCGCTGCCGATATCGACGGCGACAACGCCGAGGAAACCGCGGCGCTTGCAAAAGCGGCGGGCGGCGAGGCGCTGTCGGTCACCTGCAATGTCGCCGATCCGGCCAGCGTCGATGCCGCCGTGGCGCAAGCCGTGGAGCGCTTCGGGCGGCTCGACATCATCTACAACAACGCCGGCGTCACCATCAGCCCGATCCCCGGCAAGGGCCTGCGCTCACTCGTCGAATGCGAACCCGAGGAAATGAAGCGGGTCGAGGACGTCAACATCAACGGCGTCGTCTACGGCTGTCAGGCGGCTATCCGGCAGTTCGATAAGCAGCGGGAAGCGGGGTTGGGCGAGGGCGGCGTGATCGTTTCCACCGCATCCGTCGCCGGGCTGATGGGGTATGGCGGCGTGCTCTACGGCGCGACCAAGGGCGCGATCGTCCAGCTGACCCGGGCGCTCGCCATCGAGGTGGCGGACAAGGGTATTCGCGTCAACGCCGTGTGCCCGGCCGGGATGCTGACCCGTTACGCCGGCATGGACCCCGACAGCCAGCATCGCGACCGCATCCTCGAAGGGATGGGCAGGGCGCACCCGCTGGGCAAGGCGATCGACCCGCGCGATACCGCCTCGGCCGCCCTGTTCCTTGCCTCCGACCTCGCCTCCAATATCACCGGCGTGAACCTTCCCGTCGACGGTGGGCTATCCGCCGGGCGCAAGGCGGGTGGTTGAGATGGCGGCCACGATGAAGCAGGTGGTGCTGGCCGCTTACGCGAGGGGCAATCCCCGGCCCTCCGACTTCCGTGTCGAGGAGGTGCCGGTGCCTCGGCCGGGCGAGCGGGAGATCCTGCTGAAGACGCTTTACATCGCGGTGGACCCGCTGCTGCGCTTCTCGGTCGATGAGACGGTGCTGACGGGAGCGGGGCGCATGGAGCTGGGACAGCCCATGGTCGGACCGGTAGTGAGTGAGGTCGCCGCCTCGAACCATCCTGACTACGCGCCGGGCGATGTGGTGGAAGGCCGCTCGGGCTGGCAGGAATATGCGGTGCTGGCACCGGACCAGAGTGACTATCGCGGGCCGCCGCGCAAGCTCGATCCCGCACTGGCGCCGGTATCGACTGCGCTCGGTGCACTCGGCGGGCCGGGGCAGACCGCTTACGAGGGGATCGTCAATGTCGGCCGGGTCAAAGCGGGCGAGACGGTGGTGATCTCGGCGGCGGCGGGCGCTGTGGGCTCGATAGCGGGGCAGATCGTCAAAGTGCTCGGCGGCCGGGCGGTGGGCATCGCGGGCGGCGCAGCGAAGTGCGCGGCGCTGCTCGACCTCGGCTTCGACGCGGTAGCCGACTACAAGGCACCGGATTTTGCCCGGCAGCTTCAGGCGGCGATGCCGGAGGGGGCGGACGTCTACCTCGACAATGTCGGCGGCGATGTGACGATGACTGTCCTGCCGCTCCTCAAGCGCGGCGCGCGCATGCCGATGTGCGGGTTCATCGCCTATTACGGGGTCGGCATGGAAGGACCCGGCCCCGACCGTCTGCCCGGCTTCTATCGCCTGATCATGAACAAGGGACTCGAGATCAGGGGCTTTGCCGGAATGCTGGCCGGGCAGAAGGGTCTGGAGGATATCGCCCGGTGGATGAAGGAGGGGCGCATCCGATTTGCGCAGGCCATCGAGGAAGGCATCGAGGCGGCGCCTGCGGCCTTTTCCAGCGTGTTTTCGGGGCATGACCATGTCGGCAAGCTGCTGGTGCGGGTGGCGCCGGAGCGTGCTCCCGGGGCTTGATCGCGGGCCCGGTAGGGTGCAGCGTTCCCTGTGATGGATACGATCACGATTCCGCCGCCGCCGCGCCGCACGGCCAATCCCGCCCCGCTGCGCACGGCGGGTTCCGTCCGGCGCACTACCAGCATCGACGTCTCTTGGCCCGATGGTCTTGACGGCCAGCGCCGCTTCATCGGCGCCGCGCGCGACTTGTGGACGCCGCTTGCCGGAGAGGACGGGCTGACCCTTGCCGAGGGGCGCTACGAAGCGCGCATGACCGAGGACAAGACGATCACCGCGATCACCGCGCAGCCCTCCAGCGATGCGATCGGGCAACTCGTCGGTGCGCGGGCGGGCGGGCATCTGCGCGGACTGCTGCGCGAGATTATGCCCGGGATGGTCGCGGCCGCGCATCCGCTCTACATCGTCCTCGACGATCTGTCCGGCACGGCGCTGGTCAGCTCCTTCGCGTGGTCGCAGTGGCATCCCGACTGGGCCGATCGCCTGCGCGACAAGCTGGGCGAGGAAAGGCACGCACAGATGATGGCGCAGCGCGTCAACGTGTGCTGGGGCTTGCAGGAGGGCAACAGCGGCATGACGGACGACGTCGATCCGGAAAAAGTCGCCAACGCGGATGCAGGCGACTTGCGCAATCCGGGCGACCCGCTCGGCTGGCACGATCTGGCCGAGGACGAAGGGCCGGGCTTTCGCCGCGCCCGGCGCATCGACGTGACACGGGACGCCGATGCGGGCGTGATCGTCATCGATTCGGCTTTCCAGGACAGCGCAAGGCGGCGCGACGGCAGCCGCGTGGCGATTCACGAGTACCGCCTTACCGCCCGCGCCGATGCAGCCACGCTGGAACTGCTCTCGCTCAAGCCGGAGGCGCGCATCCTGCCGTTCTCCGAATGCCCCGGGGCGATCGCGAACACGCAGCGACTGGTAGGCCGCAACCTTGCACAGATCCGCGAGGAGGTGCTGGCCCAGCTAAGGGGGCCGCAAGGGTGCACGCACCTGAACGATGCGCTGCGTGCGCTTGCCGACGTGCCTGCCCTTGCGGCACGGATCGAGGCCGGAGCCGGATCCGGGGCCGGGGGCTGACGCGGCTTGCCTACCGCACGAGTGTTGCGGCTTCCTCGGTTCGAGCCGGCTGCGCATCGTTGACCACGTGCTCGATCGCCTCGCGCATCGCGGTATAGAATGCACCGATGCGCGCAAAGCGTTCGGCGACCGGTGCGGCAATGTCGCGCTCGCGTTGATCGGCGAACAGGCGCACCTGCCGATCGAGCAACTGCGCCTTGGCGACGAAAGGCCCGCTGAACTCCGGCGGCACCGAATAGTAGATGCGGCGACTCCCCGGCTCGCCCTGCCTTCGCGCGTTGCCGCAATGCTCGAGCGTGCGTGCGGCCACGCTGGCATTGCTCTTGCTCATGCCGAGGTCGGCTGCGATCTCATCAAGGGTCGCCGGTTCCTCGCGCAGAAGCAGATAGGCGTAGATGCGCCCGACCGGCCGTGGCCAGCCCCAGGGGGCCATCAACATCGCCATGGCGTCAAGAAAGGCTTCGTCGTGCTGTGACAGCTTGATGTTCGGCATATTCTGTATTTACTGAATTTGATTGTCGGACGCCAGCGCAAATGCCGGGCGTGTCGCAAGGGAGACGATGGCATGGAGCAGGCGACGTTCACCGCGCGTTATGGTCCCTGGGCACTCATTGCCGGGGCATCGGAAGGGACCGGCGCGGCCTTTGCGCGCCAACTGGCGGACAAGGGGATGAACCTCATCCTCGTCGCCCGGCGCGCAGGTCCACTGGAGGCGCTGGCGGATGAACTGCGCGCAAGGGTGGAATGCGTGACCGCCTCGATCGATCTGGCCGCCGTGGATGCGGCCGAGCAGTTGCAGGGGATCGCTGCCGGACGCGAGGTGGGCTTGCTGATCCTCAATGCGGGCGCCGATCCCAACGGCGCGATGTTCCTCGATGCGGAGGTCGCCAGCTGGGATGCACTGGTCGCACGCAATGTGGTGACGGTGACCCGCGCGCTCCACGCCTTCGCCGCTCCGATGCGCGTACGCGGACGGGGCGGGCTGATGGTGGTGGGCTCGGGCGCCTGCTACGGCGGGCTGCCCGGCATCGGCGTCTATGCGGCGACCAAGGCGTTCGATCTCGTGCTGTGCGAGGCGCTTTGGGCCGAACTGGAGCCGCACGGTGTCGATGTGCTAAGCTTCGTGCTTGGCCGGACGGATACCCCGGCGCATCGCGAACTCATGGCGGCACGCGGCATGGCTGTGCCTGACGGCCTTGCCGATGCCGACGAGGTGGCCCGGCTCGGCCTCGCGCGCCTGCCGTTCGGCCCCGTCTGCAACTGGGGCGAAGCGGACGACGTGGCCGGCATGTCAGCGTCATCGGCCGCCCAGCGGCGCGAGCGGATTCGCCGGATTTCCGCGACTTTTTCCTCGCATGCGAAAGGGTGAGCGACATGCGCGAACTGGCGGACAAGCAGGCTATCACTGAACAGCTCTATCGCTATTGCCGCAGCGTCGATCGCCTCGATACGGCGCTGGGCCATGCGGTGTTCCACGAGGATGCGACCGTGGACTACGGTGAGCGGGGCTTCAAGGGCAGTGGCCGCGAGGCGATCGACTGGATCTGCGCGGCGCACCGCGGGCTCCTCGCGCATTCGCACCAGGTCACCAACGTGTTGATCGAGGTGGATGGCGACCGGGCCGGGAGCGAGGCCTACGTCACCGCGACGCTGCGTATGGAGCGCGAGGGTAAGCTGCTCCAGATGGAAGTATGGTCGCGCTACTGCGATCGCTGGTCGCGGCGCGGCGGGCTTTGGCGCATCGACCGCCGCGACACAGTAACCGACTACGACGGCGTGCGCGAGGTGACGGCGATGTATCATCACGATCGGGCGCGCCGGGACGGGGGCGATCCCTCCTACGCGGCGCTCGCCCATGGCATGCAGGGAGAGGCGTGATGAAGGACTTCACGATTTCGGTGTCGTTCGACATGCGCTCGCCGCAGTGGGCGAGCCCGACGCCGCAGCTTTACCGCGCCGCGATCGAGATGGCCGCCTTTGCCGACGAGATCGGCGCCGACCAGATCGGCCTGATGCAGCATCACGGCTCGCAGGACGGCTACCTGCCGCAGCCTTTCGTCCTCGCGGGCGGCATGGCGGCGGTAACCAGGCGCATCCGTTTCCTGCTGGGCGCGGTGATCCTGCCGCTCCACGATCCGCTCGAACTGGCCGAGCAGATCGCGGTGCTCGACAACATGTCGAACGGTCGGCTGGGGGTGATCTTCGGCGCGGGTTACGTGCCGCACGAATTCGCGATGTTCCGCCAGTCGCTCAAGGACCGGGCGAAGCGGATGGACGAGGGGCTGGAGATCATCCTGCGCGCGCTGAAGGGCGAGCGCTTCGAGCATGACGACGGCAACGGCGCGCGGCCGATCTTCGTGCGCCCGCTGCCGGTGCAGGAGCCGGAGGACATCATCCTCGTCGGCGGCGGCGTGCCGGCGTCGGCCAGGCGGGCGGCAAAATTCGGGGTCGGGTTCGGGCCGATGAAGGGCGACCTCGTCGACATCTACCTCGCCGAGTGCGCGCGGCTCGGCCATGCCCCGCGCCGGTATTTCCGCCCGCGTCCCGGCATGCCGATGGCAATCCACTTGTGCGAGGACCCGGACCAGGGCTGGGACGCCATCGCGCCGCATGCCGTTCACGTGATCACCGAATACGCGAAGTGGGCCGAAGCCGAGGGCGACGGCTCCAACTCGCCCTTCAAGGGTCTCACCGATCCCGCCAAGCTGCGGCACGCCGGGCTCTTCGCGGCGTGGACGCCGCAGATGCTGCTCGACAAGGTGGGCGCGGCAGAAGGTGGCAACATCGGCTTCCAGCCCCTGCTTGGCGGCCTCGCGCCTGAGGAGGGGTGGAAGAACCTGAGGCTGCTTGCCGCGACGATGCCGGCGCTGCGCGAGGCGATGGCGGCATGAAGGCGGCCTGTATCGAGAACGGCGCGGTGCATGTGCGCGAATTGCCCGACCCGGAACCGGGCCGGGGGCAGGCGCTGGTACGCACGCATTCCTGCGGATTGTGCGCATCGGATGCCCACTTCCTGACCGGTGGTCGTCACGTCATCGAGCTGTCGCGCCGCATGGGCGGGCCCTATGCGGGGCTCGACGAGACGCGTCCCTTCGTGCCGGGTCACGAGTTCGTCGGCGAGGTCATCGACTACGGCGCCGGTAGCCGCCGCCCGGTCGCGCCTGGACGGCGGGTGACGTCGGTGCCGATCATGCGGCAGGGCGGAGCGCACGCCGTTGTCGGTTTCAGCCACGATTGTCCGGGCGGGTGCGGAGAACTGATGCTGCTCGACGAGGACTTCCTGCTCGAGGTGCCCGAGGGTCTGCCGGATGATCATGCCGCCTTAATCGAACCGCTTGCCGTGGGCCTCGAACATGCGCGGCGCGGCCGCCCCGGAAAGGACGACGTGGCGCTGGTGCTGGGCTGCGGGGCGATCGGGCTCGGCGTTGTCGCGGGTCTTGCTCTGGCGGGAGCGGCGCCGATCGTCGCGGCCGACTTCCACGCCGACCGGCGCGACCTGGCCCTGAAGGCGGGCGCGCACATCGCCATCGACCCGCGCGAAGTCGATCCCTACGGGCCGCTGCCCGATCTCGGCGGGCGGCGCGTCAATCTCGTCTACGAGAACGTCGGCGTGCCCGGCATGTTGCAGCGGATCATCGAGAGCATGCCGTTCGACGGCCGCCTCGTCATGGGCGGCTACTGCATGGAGCCCGAGCCGCTCTACGTCTTCGCCGCCCAGAACAAGCGGCTCAACATCCAGTTCGCCGGCGGCGAGGAGCCGCAGGACATGGACCTCGCGATGCGCAGAATAGCCGAGGGCCGGATCGACGTGGCACCGTGGCTTGGCGAGCGTATCGGGCTCGGCTCCGTGGCCGCAGCGATCGCCAATCTCTCCGGCCCTGGAACGTCGGTACGGACTGTCGTAGATCCGCGCCTACAGCTTTCGTAGAGGAGCCTAGCAGAGCTTTTTGGCAAGGTGGCGGTATCCGGCGGTACAGCCCAAAGGTGGTGGTCTGTGCCGTGCGGCAGACGGTCGATAGCTGGCGATCAGATTGACCTCCTCAGATCAGTTGTGCCGTAATGGGCTCTGACCATCGCAATGAGCGGGCTTGCTCTGCCTTGTTCCACGCATGCCGCTGCGGCGTGCAGCAGTCCGATCTCGCGGACAAGTTTGAAGTCGCGCACCGGCACGAAGCGCTCGGGACCCGCGGCGAAGCTTTCGGGCATCATGCCGATCCCGGCACCGCTACGCACAACGGCCAGCACTCGCTCGTCGCTTGTGGTCTTGAGGACGAAACGCGGTCTCACGCCGCGCTCCACGAAGAAGCGGTTGATCTCGGGCAGGGCCTCGCAGTGGCGTCGCAGGACCATGCGGTCGCGGGCGAGCTGTTCGGCCTGCACTTCACTCTCGTCCGCCAGCGGATGATCGGGCGGCAGGACCATCATGTAGCGTTCGCGGGAAAGCACTTCGGGTGCGAATCGGGGGTGGTGCGGGCGGATCACGCTTAGCGCCAGGTCGATGCGGCCGCGCTCTAGCCGCTCGGCGATGTCGCGCTCAGACCCGTCGAGTATCTCTAGCGTCTCGCCTGAACCTAGCGCGCGGTGCGCGGTGAGCCAGCCTTCAACGAGGCGCGTGGGAATCGTGTTGAGCACGCCAATGCGCAGCAAGGTGGGATCGGTGACTTCACTGAGTTCGACAAGAGCATGCTCGTACTCGGCGGCGATGCGGCGGGCGCGTACGAGAAAGCGGCTGCCGGCGGGGGTCAGGGCCACGCGCTGGCGGTCGCGGTCAAACAGCCTCGCGCCCAGTTCGCGTTCCAGCTTGGCGATCCCTACAGACAAGGTAGGCTGAGTCACGCTCACGCGCCTGGCCGCGCGGCTGAAGTTGCCGGTCTCTGCCACGGCCAGGAAGTAGCGCAGGAGATACTGATCAATCATAGATACTGTCTATGACGAGGTGCGGAAACTTTCAATTTCCGCTTTTCTTTACGGCTGTCTAGATAGATGCGGCAAATCGACAAGGCAGGCCCAAGGCAAACTGGCGCCGCCCGCACGGAAGGAAGAGGCATGAGCGCGCCGGTCCTGCAGACCACCCTGAATCTCGACAGCCCTGAGGCCCGGGCACGCGACGCGCACAATCGCGCGCTCGCCGCCGAGTTGCACGAACGGGTGGCGAAAGCGGCACTTGGGGGTGACGCAAGGGCACGTGAGCGGCACCTGAGCCGGGGCAAGCTGCTGCCGCGCGACCGTGTCGAGCGGCTCCTCGATCCCGGCTCGCCCTTTCTCGAAATCGGCCAGCTTGCCGCCAATGGTCTTTATGGGGACGAGGTGCCCGGCGCCGGGATCATTGCCGGAATCGGCCGTGTGTCGGGACGGCAATGCATGATCTTCGCCAACGACGCGACGGTGAAAGGCGGCACCTATTTTCCGCTGACCGTCAAGAAGCACATCCGCGCGCAGGAGATCGCGGCGACCAATCGTCTGCCCTGCATTTACCTCGTCGACAGCGGCGGCGCCAACTTGCCCAACCAGGCAGAGGTCTTCCCCGACCGCGACCACTTCGGGCGCTTCTTCTTCAACCAGGCGCAGATGAGCGCGCGGGGCATCCCGCAGATCGCCAGCGTCATGGGCAGTTGCACCGCAGGCGGTGCCTATGTCCCTGCGATGAGCGACGAGAGCGTGATTGTGAAGGATCAGGGAACGATCTTCCTCGCCGGACCGCCGCTGGTGCAGGCCGCGACGGGAGAGGTCATCACTGCCGAGGATTTGGGCGGCGGTGATCTCCATTCGCGCAAGTCGGGCGTCACCGATCATCTGGCGCAGGATGACGAGCATGCGCTGACCATCGTGCGAGACATCGCCAGCCACCTTGGACCCGCGCATCGCCATGGCCTTGCGGTGCAGGACCCCCGGCCGCCCAGATACGCGGCCGAGGAACTCTATTCGATCGTTCCCGAGGACGTGCGCGCGCCGTACGATGTCCACGAGGTTATCGCCCGCATCGTCGACGGCTCCGAGTTCCACGAGTTCAAGGCGCTCTACGGCTCTACGCTGGTTTGCGGTTTCGCGCACATCCACGGACTTCCCGTGGCGATCCTCGCCAACAACGGCGTGCTGTTCTCCGAGAGCGCGCAGAAGGGTGCACATTTCATTGAACTGGCCTGCCAGCGCGGCATCCCGCTGCTGTTCCTGCAGAACATCTCGGGCTTCATGGTCGGCGGCAAGTACGAGGCTGAGGGCATCGCCAAGCACGGCGCCAAGCTGGTCACCGCTGTCGCCACCGCGCAAGTGCCCAAGCTGACGGTCTTGATCGGCGGCTCGTTCGGAGCAGGCAATTACGGGATGTGCGGGCGCGCCTACGACCCGCGTTTCCTGTTTACCTGGCCCAATGCGCGCATCTCGGTGATGGGCGGCGAGCAGGCGGCGTCGGTACTGGCGACGGTCCATCGCGATGCCGCCAACTGGAGCCCCGAGGATGCCGAGGCCTTCAAGGCCCCGATCCGGCAGAAGTACGAGGACGAAGGCAACCCCTACTACGCCACGGCGCGGCTGTGGGACGACGGGGTGATCGACCCCGTGCAAACCCGTGACGTGCTGGGCCTGGCGCTGTCGGTCTGTCTCGAAGCCCCGATCGAGGAGGCGCCCCGCTTCGGGGTGTTCCGGATGTGAGCAGGGATACCCTGTTCGTGCTCGACTTCGACTGGCCGGATCCGGCCTACGAAGGGCGCCGCTTCTACTGCAAGGACAGCGTCACGGTGGAGGGCCTGCTTTCGCTGTTCCCTGATCGCGCCGCGAACATCGAGGTCGTGCGCGTCGGATGGGCGCGCCCCCGCAGCGAAGTCGTCGCGGTACTGGGCAAAGACAACCAAAACCTGCCTGCGCTGGCCTTTGCCGAAGGCGGCTTCGTCAACGCAATCGAGCCGCTGTTGGCAGCGCTCCATACCCGCCACGGCTTCCCGGAGCGTCACCCATGATCACTTCTCTGCTCATCGCCAATCGCGGCGAGATCGCCTGCCGCATCATCCGTACCGCGCGGGCCATGGGCATCCGCACCATCGCGGTTTTTTCCGACGCCGATGCACAGGCGCTCCATGTTCGCGAGGCCGACGAGGCCGTCCACATCGGTCCCTCACCCACGCGCGAGAGCTATCTTGTGGGCGAGAAAATTCTCGCCGCCGCGAAGGCGACCGGGGCCGAGGCCATTCACCCGGGTTACGGCTTCCTGTCCGAGAACGCAGAGTTCGCGCAGGCCGTCATCGACGCTGGGCTGGTCTGGGTCGGGCCGAACCCGTCCTCGGTCACGGCTATGGGCCTCAAGGACGCCGCCAAGACGCTCATGGCCGAGGCCGGAGTTCCGGTGACGCCGGGCTACATGGGCGCGAACCAGGAACCCGACTTGCTACGCCAGGAGGCCGACAAGGTTGGCTACCCGGTGCTCATCAAGGCGGTCGCTGGCGGCGGCGGCAAGGGCATGCGTCTCGTCGAGAGTGCCGACGCATTCGCCGATGCGCTCGCCTCTTGCAAGCGCGAGGCGGCCGCTTCGTTCGGCAATGACCGCGTGCTGATCGAGAAATACATCGCCTCGCCCCGCCACATCGAGGTGCAGGTCTTCGGCGACCGGCACGGCAACGTCGTCCACTTGTTCGAGCGCGACTGTTCGCTCCAGCGCCGCCACCAGAAGGTTATCGAGGAAGCCCCCGCTCCCGGAATGGACGCAGCCACGCGCGAGGCGCTGTGCGCCGCCGCCGTGCGCGCTGCAAAGGCGGTCGACTATGTCGGCGCCGGGACCATCGAGTTCATTGCCGACGGCTCTGGCGCACTCTCGGCCGACCGCATCTGGTTCATGGAGATGAACACCCGACTGCAGGTGGAGCACCCGGTCACCGAGGCGATCACCGGGGTCGATCTCGTCGAATGGCAATTGCGGGTGGCGAGCGGCGAACCGCTGCCGCTGGCGCAGCATGACCTGACGATCGACGGCTGGGCGATGGAAGCGCGGCTCTACGCCGAAGACCCCGCCAAGGGCTTCCTCCCCAGCATCGGCCGCCTCGAATTGCTGCAGTTCGGCGAGGTCGAGGGAGCCAAGGAAACAGGGCGTATCGATACCGGCGTCACGCAAGGCGCCGAAGTCTCGCCCTTCTACGATCCCATGATTGCCAAGATCATCGCCTGGGGCGACGACCGCGACGAGGCGCGGGAACGGCTCGGCGCGATGCTCGAGGACACTGCCGTCTGGCCGGTACGTACCAATGCCTCGTTCCTCGTCAAAGCACTGCAGCACCCCGACTTCGCGGCGGGCAAAGTCGATACCGGTCTGATCGGGCGCGACGGCGAGGCTCTGGCGCAGCCGCCGGTGCCTTCGGCCGATACCCTTCGTGCGGCCGCTTCGTCACTCGTTCCGGCCGGCATCGCGCCGGGCCTGCGGCTGAACGCGCCGCCGCGGCGAACCGCGTGGTTCCTGCTCGATGGCGAGAAGATCGAGCTCGAGATTGACGATGGGAGCGACGAGCCTGCCAGCAGCGTCCTCATCACCGAACAGGGGCAGGCCTGGCTGCTGGCGCCATGGCGACGCGACGGCGCGCATGGCGCGGCAGACAGTTCCGGCGCGATCGTTGCACCCATGCCGGGCAAGGTCATCGCCGTCGAGGTAAAACAGGGCCAGACGGTGACCAAGGGACAGAAACTCCTGACCCTCGAAGCCATGAAGATGGAGCACACCTTGACCGCGCCGTTCGATGGCATCGTCAGGGCGCTCGCGGCGAGCCCCGGCCAGCAGGTGCAGGTCGATGCCCTACTCGTGCAGATCGAGGAGGCCGAATAAGATGGCCGGACGTTTTTTCGATGAATGGCAGGTCGGTGACCGCCTGACGCATCAGCCGAGCCGTACCGTCACCGAGACCGACAACCTGCTGTTCTCAGCGATGACCCACAACATGCAGCCCCTGCACCTCGACGCTGAGGCCGCGAAAGCCAGCGAGTTCGGGCAGATCCTGGTCAATTCGACCTTCACCTTCAGCCTGGCGGTGGGCCTGTCGATCGCGGACACGACAGTCGGCACGCTCGTCGCCAACCTGGGCTTCGACAAAGTGGTTACGCCCAAGCCGACCTTCATCGGCGATACCCTGACCTGCGCGAGCGAAGTGGTCGAGATGCGCGAGAGCAGGTCGCGGCCCGGACAAGGGATCGTCGTGTTCCGGCACGAGTTGACCAACCAGCGCGGGGAAGTGGCTCTATCGATGCTCCGAACCGTGCTGCTGAAAAAAAGGGGTGTGATTGCGAAGCAAACCTGAGGATGCGCGAGCCCTACGCCCGCGTTCACGTCACGGACCCGGGCAAGCAGTTTACTGCTCGAGGTAGCCGAGGCAAGGTTTGCGTTCTTCATGAACGGCTCAAGCGTTGGTATCGTGCCGATCAGGCAAGCACTTCACCGATAACGAAAAGGCGTTGGCTATCCGGCGGCGGCGTCGTCGGGCAATGCACCATCGCCGATCAAGTTGGCGAGGCGCGTTCCAGAAGTGTCGTGTCCGAACCGGGACGACAGAATTATTGCCCCCGTAAAAGCTTGCCTGGTTGAACGTCGCTGGCACAGGTTCGGCAAAACCTGATGCAAAAATCGTGCGATGGCATGCGGCCTCGACACTACGGGAACGCGCCGGGGCACGGCAAACTCGGACATTTCGCCAGTCTCGCCAAATATGCTTGCTGCAGTGCGGTCGCAGGAAGCCTTAACCTCTTTAACGAAGTCCGTGATAACCTCTTTAACCTTTGCTGACGCTCCGGTTTCTTGGTGAACCCGCAAGCCCCCTTTGCGCGCGACTCCGAGCCTGGTTGCCATGTTGCGTTGCAAAATTGCCGCGCCATTTTTCGCAACGCGCTGTGCGGTTCATTGCTGTTGAATGACAGCGCTGGTCAGCTTATCGGCCCCCCATCCCAAAACA
Source organism: Novosphingobium sp. HR1a (assembly GCF_015594425.1). NCBI lineage: Bacteria > Pseudomonadati > Pseudomonadota > Alphaproteobacteria > Sphingomonadales > Sphingomonadaceae > Novosphingobium > Novosphingobium sp. HR1a. The sequence goes on along the minus strand of NZ_JABXWS010000058.1, from coordinate 5,985 downwards.
TGGCTACCTCAGGGGGTAATTTTGAATTCTGCTCGTTCGCGCCGTTTTACGGCGGTTTCGGTCCTCGCGATTTCGGCTTCGTTCGCCGCGCCTGCCCTTGCGCAGAGCGGCGCTCCGGTGGCCGAAGAGGGAGACAACGCAATCGTCGTGACCGCGCTGCGCCGCGAAGAGCGTGCGCTGGACGTGCCGGTCGCGGTTTCGACGCTTTCGGGTGAGAAGCTCGACGTGCTGAACTCCAGCGGTCAGGACATCCGATTCCTTGCTGCGCGCGTGCCCAGCCTTCAGATCGAATCTTCGTTCGGCCGTACCTTCCCGCGCTTCTACATTCGCGGCCTGGGCAACACCGACTTCAGCGCTGACGCCGCGCAGCCGGTTTCGGTGGTGTACGACAACGTTGCGCTCGAAAGCCCGATGCTCAAGGCTTTCCCGGCCTTCGACCTCGAGAATGTCGAAGTCCTCAAGGGACCGCAGGGCACGCTGTTCGGCCGCAACACCCCGGCAGGCGTGGTCAAGCTGACCTCCAAGCGTCCGACCGAGGAAGTGGACGGTCACGTCAGCGCTTCGTGGGCAACCTACAACACCGTCAACCTGGAAGCCGCCGTCGGCGCGCCGCTGACCGACAAGCTGCGCTTCCGCGTCGCGGGACTCGTCCAGCGCCGTGACGATTGGGTTAAGAACGACAACGCCGCGACCATCAACGAGAAGAAGTTCGAGGGCTACCAGGACTACGCCGGTCGCTTCCAGCTGGAGTACGAGGACGGTCCCCTCGACATCCTCGTCAACGCTCATGCCCGCTCGCTGAAGGGTACCGCGCGCCTGTTCCGCGCCAATGCGATCCAGAAGGGCACCAACGACCTCGTCGCCGGCTACGACATCGAGCATGCCAACCAGAACGGCTCGAACCCGCAGGAGCTGGAGAGCTGGGGCGCCAACGTCCAGGCCAGCTACGAGTTCGACGGCGCCGGTTCGCTCTACTCGATCACCGCCTGGGAGCGCGCCAGCGTCTTCTCGCGCGGTGATATCGACGGCGGAACACCCGCGAACACCCCGTTCCAGGTCCAGACCGGCGGCGACACCACGCCGAAGGAATTCAGCCAGGAACTGCGCTTCGCCTCCAAGAAGTTCGGCGACGTCAGCTTCCAGGCGGGCGCCTACTACTTCAACCAGAACCTCGAGAGCGAGAGCGGTTCGTGGTCCAACACTAACGTCTACTCGCCGACCAGCATCTCGCACCTCGACAACGAGACGTACGCGTTCTTCGGCTCGGTCGAATACACCCCGGTGGACGCGCTGATCCTGCGCGGCGGCCTGCGCTGGTCGCATGATAAGCGCTATGCCATCCTTGTGAACGGCGACGATATCGATGCCACCACCGGCCGTTCGACCGGCAGCACCAACGGCTCCAAGTGGTCGTGGGACGGCAGCGCGACGTTCAAGCTCTCCTCGTCGAGCAGCATCTACGCCCGCGTGGCGTCGGGCTACCTTGGCGCGGCGCTGAAGAACGACACCACTGCCGGTGTCGCGACGATGGCCCGCCCGCAGACGACCACCTCGTACGAAGTCGGCTTCAAGACCGAGCAGCCCGGCCTGTTCAACTTCTCGGTCGACGGCTACTACTTCGACACGAAGAACATCCAGCTGACGGCGGTGGGTGGCAACTCCAACGTCACGCAGCTGATGAACGCGAAGAAGGCGATCGGCTACGGCGTCGAGGCGGAATTCTCGGCGACCCCGATCGAAAACCTCGTGCTGACGCTGGGCGGCAGCTACAACTACACCGAGCTGAAGGACAAGGACCTCTACGTCGCACCTTGCGGCGGCGGCTGCACCGTGACCGACCCGTTGGTGACCGTTAACGGCACCACCTTGGCCTCGATCGATGGCAACAGCCTGCCGCAGGCTCCGCGCTGGATCGGCAACGCGACGCTGCGCTACGCCGTGCCGCTGGGCAACGACAACGAGATCTTCGCCTACACCGACTGGTCTTACCGCTCGAAGATCAACCTGTTCCTGTACGACTCGATCGAGTTCACGGGTAAGGCCTACCTCGAGGGCGGCGCGCGCGTCGGCTACCGCGACAACAAGCGCGGCTACGAAGTTGCGGCATTCGCCCGCAACATCACCAACCAGATCCGCGTCGTCGGCGCGATCGACTTCAACAACCTGACGGCGATGCTCAACGAACCGCGCATCATCGGCGGCGAGTTCCGCTTCAACTTCTGATGAAGCGAAGGGCGCCGGGTCAAACCGGCGCCCTTTTTATTTGGCCCCCATGCCTGTTCATCCGCGAGAGGGCAGGGGGCCGCTCCCTTCGTTCGTCACCCGCGAGCGTAGCGAAGCAACCCAAGGCGGTTGCGCACTGCCCTGGATTGCTTCGTCGGCCCAAAGCGCACTTGGGCCTCCTCGCAATGACGAAGTGTGTTGTGTTCCAACAAGGACAACAGATGACCCCCCTGAATGCCGTGACCCGTCTCGTCTCCTCGCTGCTGACGGCGGCGGCGGTCTTCCTTGCCCTGCCTGCTCAGGCTGAGGATAAGCCCGCCCCGCAGAAAGTCCTCATCGATGACGAGGGTTTCTCGCTCATGCACATGATGCTGCTCAATTCGCCGCAGATCGACGTGGTGGGCGTGACCAGCGTGACCGGCAACTGGTGGGCGCCGCGCGGGGCGGCGATGCAGCTGCGCGGCCTTGAGATCATGGGCCGCACCGACGTTCCGGTGGCACAGGGCGCGATCGATCCGCTGATGAATACCGAGAAGGCGACCGAGCGCTGGGAAGCGCTCTACGGCAAGCTGACGTGGAAGGGCGCGTGGATGAAGCAGTGGGTTGAGCCCACGCAGCAGTCGACGCCGCCCTATTACACGCCCTACGACCTCTCGAACCTGCCCTGGGGCGCGCCCAGCACCAAGGTCGCCTCGAAGATGGCGGCGGTGTTCATGATCGAGATGGTCCACAAGTACCCCGGCCAGATCACTATCGTCGAGGGCGGACCGATGACTAACCTCGCGCTGGCGCAGCGCCTCGACCCCGAATTTGCCAGCCTTGCCAAAGGATTGATCTACATGGGCGGCAGCTTCAACCCGCACCGCGTGCTCGATGACCGCTCGGCCGTGGAGTTCGCGCGCGAGTTCGCCAATTCGCCGCGCCGCGAATTCAACATCCGCCTCGACCCCGAGGCCGCCAGCATCGTCAGCCGCGCGCCGTGGAAGCAGATCACCGTGATCCCGGTCGATCCCTCGACCGCGACGCAGCTGAGCCGCAAGCTGCTCGACCGCGCCGCGAAGGGCGCGAAGCCGGAACTGGGCAAGGCGATCGCCGGCTTCGAACCGGGCTTCCCGCTGTGGGACGAGATCGTCGCCGCCGTGCTGCTCGATCCCTCGATCGTGACCGGGGCCGAAGACCTCTACGTCGATTACGACGCGGCGTTCGGCGCGACTTACGGCGATACGCTCAGCTGGCGCGAGCACTACCAGCCCGGCCTCGGCGAGCAGAAGGCCCGGGTGGTCATGTCGATCGATCCGCGCAAGCTGGACGAGATAATCGTGAAGTCGGTCGCGGCGAGGTGAGTATTTCTCCCCGAGCTTGCTCGGGGAGGCATATGCTGAGGATTTCCCCAAAAAGAAAGGCCGGGGCGGCGAACCGTCCCGGCCTTTCGAAATGGTCCCCTCCCGAAATCGGAAGGAGCCTGGCGCCGTCCTTAGCGGAACAGCGACAGGAGCGTCTGCGGCGACTGGTTGGCGATCGACAGAGCCTGCACGCCCAGCTGCTGCTGGACCTGAAGGGCCTGAAGGTTCGCCGACTCCTTGGCGAGGTCTGCATCGACGAGGCTGCCGATGCCGGTCGTGATCACGTCGCTCAGATTGCTGTTGAAGCTAAGCTGGCCTTCGATCTGACGCGAACCGGCGCCGAGGTCGGACAGGCTGGTCTTGACCGTGTCGAACATGGTGTCGAGCTTGGTCAAGAGCGCATCCGCCGCACCCGAACCGGTGTCCGCCGTACCGTCATCGGCGATGCCGACATTGGTGATGTCGTCATCCGTCGTAGAATCGCCGAAAGCGGTCTCCGCAGCCTCACTCAGTGCCTGGTTGGCGACCGTCAGTGTATCACCGTTGATCGACTGCAGTGCACTGACCTTGCCATCGTCATCGACGGTGGCAGCCGAGCCCTTAAGCAGGTTCGTGCCGTTGAAGCTCGAACCTTCGATCACCGTATTGATCTGCTTCTTGAGGGTCAGCAGGTCGTTGGAGATCGCCTTGCGGCTTTCGTCGTCGAGACCGGCATCCGATGCTTCGAGAGCCTTCGACTTCATTTGGTTGACGAGGTCGGAGATCTGTTCGGCACCGGCGACGGCGACGTCCGTGACCGACTTGGCGTTGTTGAGCGAGGTGGTGACCGCGCCCAGCTTGCCAAGGTCGCCGCGGAGCGTCTGGGCGACCGTGTACTTCGCCGAGTCGTCCTTGGTCGAGGCAACATTCAGACCCGTGGTGATACGGCTCTGGGTGGTTTCCATCGACTTGTTGGTCGCGTTGAGGCTCTGGAGAGCTGCCATCGCGCCGCTGTTGGTGTTGACCGAAAACGCCATTTCTTGTTTCCCTTCTAGGTTACCGGCCGGTTCTGCGGCCTCTCGCAATCCCGAAAGATACGGGTGCGTCTTTATTCTAGGAGGAGTTGTTAAAGGACGGTTGCGGCCTGTGGAAAAACTATAGGAATGCTTCCCGGGCTCTCTGACAAAAGCCCGTCATTCCAGCGAAGGCTGGGACCGCTCGCTGTGAACAGCGCACTTCGCGTCAGGATGGCTGTCGGCGGACTCTCGCCTAAACACCGATAGCGGTCCCAGCCTTCGCTGGGATGACGGTGTTGGCATGTTAGCACCCCCTTGTGGCACCCCTGAGTGCCGTTGAGTGCCGCTATATGTACCGCTCAGAACGGGAACAGCGCGTCGTAGATCTGCTGGCCCCAGCGGGCCTGCTGCGCGTCGGTCAACTGGCCACGGCCGCCGTAACTGATGCGCGCCTCGGCGATCTGGCTGTGGCGGATGGAGTTGTCGCGGGCGATGTCCTCGGGCCGGATCACGCCGGAAACCACCAGTTCGCGCAGTTCGAAGTTCACCCGCACTTCCTGCTTGCCCCGAATGGCGAGGTTGCCGTTGGGCAGGACGCTGGTGACGGTGGCCGCCACCGTCATGTTGATCTGCTCCGATCGGGCGGTGTTCCCCACGCCGACCGCACTCGACTTCGAATTGGTGCTGACCAGGTTGCCCGGGTCCGGGTTGCCGGGGAGGACTTTGCCGATCTGGCTTTCGAGGCCCAGAAGTGCCGCGATTCCGCCGCCTTCGCTGCCGTTGCGGGTGCGCGTGGTGCTGTTGGCGACCTGTGCATTATCGGCGATGTTGATGCGGATCGTGACGATGTCGCCCACGCGCGAGGCGCGCTGGTCGCGGAAGAACGCGCCGCCGCCGGTGCGGAAGAGGGAGGCGCCGCGATCGGCCTCGGCGACCTTGGGGTCGCTGCCGTCCGGCGCGCGATCGGCGCTGGCGTGGTTGCCCAGCGAGGGTTCGATGCGCGGGGCCACCGGGGCGCCGGGATCGCTCATCTTCGGCGCTTTTCCGACGTTCTTGAGGCGGCCGACCGAGCCACAGCCCGCTAGCAGGCTGGCCGAGAGAAGGGCGCAGGTGAGGGCAGCAAAACGCTTGTTCATGAGGGTTCCTACGGAAGCGCGATGCGCACTTCGCCCGTCGCGGCAGCAGTGCCTTCGAGCGTGCGGTTGGTGGCAAGGTTGAGCACGCGCACCGGCTCGCCGCGCGCCGCATCGGCGAGCGCACGGCCGGGCGAGGTGATGCGCAAGGCCCCGGAAACGAGCGCGATCGTCACGTTCTCCCCCCGCCGCACGAGGCGCGGCGCGGCGACGTCGGCGACGCGCACGGCGGAGCCTGCCATGATGCGGCGGGTCGCTTCCTGCCCCGCGGCATCGGCCGGGGAGAGGGCG
>NZ_JABXWS010000057.1:0-29046 GCF_015594425.1 Novosphingobium sp. HR1a | reverse complement strand
CGTGCGGGCGAGCACGGCGGCGGGTTCCCCCGCAGGCGCGGCGGCGACGGCGAGGAGAACGGCTGCCAGCATCAGACGGTCTGCGTCGAGGTCTGGAGCATCTCGTCGGCGGTCTTGAGCACGCGGCTGTTCATCTCGTAGGCGCGCTGGGCGGTGATCAGCGCGGTGATCTCCGAGACCGGGTTGACGTTCGAGGCCTCGATGAAGCCCTGGCTCAGCGTGCCGTAGCCGGGCTGGCCGGGGGTCGAGACGATGGGCTGGCCCGAGGAGCCGGTTTCCTTGAACAGGTTGTCGCCGATGGCTTCGAGGCCCGCCTGGTTGATGAACGTGGCGAGTTCCAGCTGCCCCACGGTCTGCATTTCGACCTGTCCGTCCAGCTTTACCTGCACTTCGCCGGTCTTCGACACCGAAACGCTGACCGCCCCTTGCGGGATCGTGATGTCGGGCTGCACGCGGTAGCCGTCGGTGGTCACCAGCTCGCCCTGATCGGAGAGCTGGAACGAGCCCGCGCGGGTATAGGCGAGGTCGCCCGAGGGAAGCATGACCTGGAAATAGCCCTCGCCGTCGATGGCCATGTCGTACTGGTTGCCGGTGTTGGTCAGCGCGCCCTGTTCGGTGATGCGGTAGACGCCGCCGGTCTTCACGCCCGCGCCGATCTGGATGCCGGTGGGCACCTTGGTCCCGTCCGAACTGGTCGCGGCGCCGGGGCGGGCTTCCTGCTGGTAGAGCAGGTCCTGGAACTCCGCCCGCTGCCGCTTGAAGCCGGTGGTGTTCATGTTGGCGATGTTGTTCGAGATGACATCGACGTTGGTCTGCTGGGCTAGCATGCCGGTCGAGGCGATGGAGAGCGAACGCATGGGCGGTTTCCTAGTGGCTTTTAGGGGTTTCAGCCGATCTTGCTGAGGCGGTCGATCGCCTTGCGGCGCATGTCGGAAAGGTCGGCCGAAAGGCGCTGGCTGACCTGATAGGAGCGCAGCACCTCGACCATGCGGGTGGTCTCGGAAATCGGCTCGACGTTGGAGGCCTCGACGCCGCCGCTGCGCAGGCGGGTCTGGGCGGCGGTCATCACGGTGCCGCCGCTGCCGGTGAGGACGCCGTCGCCGCGCGCCTCCAGCATGTTCTCGTCGGCGAATCCGGTCACCGCGAGGCGGCCGACCGGGTCCTGCCCCGCCATGACGGTGCCGTCGGCGGTGATCGAGACTTGCGCCAGCTGGTCGGCGAGGATGGCGATCGGGCGGCCGTTCTCGTCGAGCAGGCGCTGGCCGCCGGAGGTCGCCAGCTCGCCGCTTTCCAGCACTTTCACGAAGCCCGCGCGGGTGTAGCCGGTGGAGCCGTCGGGCATCTCGACGTTGAGATAGCCCGGCCCCTCGATCATCACGTCGAGCGGGTTGCCGGTGGACTGGAACGCGCCTTGCGCGATGTCGTGAACCTGCCCGTAATCGAGCACGTAGGAGGTTTTCCGCGCGTCCTGCACCGGGGCTTCCTGCGCGTTCTCGACGTACTCGTGGAACACCGCCTGCTCGCGCTTGTAGCCCGCGGTCGAGACGTTCGCCATGTTGTTTGCGGCCACGTCCAGCTGGCGGCGCAGGGCCTGCTCGTGGCTGAGGAGGACGAAGGAAGAAACGTCCATCGGCGGACCTTTTCGCAAAAATCTTGGGCGAACCCGGAAAGGGCTCTTAATCCCCTATATAGGATTGAAACCGCGCGCGCGGACGCACATGAATACGCTCGCGGGAATTTTCGAACGGGGTACGCGGAACGTGAGCGACGATAAGACCGACGATACGCCGGTCGATGAGGCCGGAGCGAAGAAGAAGGGCGGCAAGGTCCGCCTGATCGCGATCGCCGTCGTTGCGGTCGGCATGCTCGCGGGCGCGGGCGGCGTGTACTGGTACATGCAGAAGGGCGGCTCGGAGCACGCCGAGGAAAAGCAGGCTGAGGCGGCGCCGGAAGAAGGCAGCGAAGGCGGGGAGGGCCATGGAGCCGCCGACGCCGACCCGTCCGCCTCTTACATCGAAGTCGCGCCGATGATGGTGAACCTGCGCGGCGGAGGGGCGCAGGCCAAGTTCGTCAAGCTGCGCTTCGTCGTCGTCGCGGCCGAGGGCAAGACCGATGCGGTCAAGGCGCGCCTGCCGGTGATCCTCGACGCGCTGCAGCCCTTCCTGCGCGAACTGCGCCCCGACGACCTCAACGGTTCGGCCGCCGTGTTCCGCATCAAGGAGGAGATGATCCGCCGTTCCACCGAGGCGCTCGGTAAGGGCATGGTGCGCGACATCCTCATTCAGGACCTGATCCAGCAGTGAGCGACGACCCGATCCGTCTCGCCGCCGTCGATGGCGAGGCGGTGCCGCGCAAGGGCCTGAAGGCGGTCCTCGAATCCAACGTCATCAACCACGAGCGCCTGCCGATGCTCGAGGTGGTATGCGAGCGCATGGTGCGGATTTTCGCGACCTCGATGCGCAATCTCACCTCCGACGCGATCGAGGTGAACCTGGAGCGGATCACCTCGGTTCGCTTCGGCGACTTCATGGACAACATCGCGCTGCCCGCGATGTTCGGCGTGTTCCAGGTCAAGCCCTGGGAAAGCTACGGCGTCGTCACGGTGGACGCCGGGCTGATCTACGGCATCGTCGATGCGCTGCTCGGCGGGCGAGGCGGCACGCGCTCGCTGCCGCCGGAGGGGCGAACCTTCACGACCATCGAATCCAGCCTCGTCTCACGCGTGGTGCAGATGGCGCTGGACGACTTCGCCAGCGCCTTCGAGGAGATCGCGCCGGTCGCCATGGGCCTGGAGCGCATGGAATTGAGCCCGCGCTTCGCCGCCATCGCCGAGCCGAGCAACGTCGCCGCCGTCGCGACCTATTCGGTCAACATGGAAGGGCGCGGCGGGGTGTTCTCGGTCCTGCTGCCCTATGCCACGCTGGAGCCGGTGCGCGAAAAGCTGCTGCAGCGCTTCATGGGCGAGAAGGCGGGCCGCGACCGCATCTGGGCCGACCACATGGCGAGCGAACTCTACAATACGCAAGTCGTCGTCGATGTGGTGCTGGGCGAGAAGATGATGCCCTTGCGCGACGTGCGCGGGCTAAAGGTGGGCGATACCATCTCGCTCAGCAACAGCCCGGACGACGCGCTGCAGGTCCATTGCGGCGGGGTGCCGCTGGGCCGCGCGCATATCGGCCAGCGTTCCAGCAACATCGCCATCCGCATGGCCACCGACATCGCCAAGGGGTATCCGAAATGACGCTTGCTACCGGGATCAACCTCGCCCTCGTGCTGATGTGCTTTGTCGTCATGGTGCAGGCGATCCGCATGGACCGCCGCATCCGGGCGCTGCGTGACGGTCATCTCGACCAGGCGGTGGAGAAGCTCGACAACGCCACGCATCAGGCGCGTCTGGTGCTGGCGGAGCTGAAGCGGGTGCTCTCCACCGACGCGGCGGCGCAGGGCGAGATCCTGTATGCCGCGCGTGAATTGCGGGACGAGCTGTCGGTGATGGTTGGCGTCGGCAATTCGGTGGCCGAGCGTATCGTCAATGCCGCCGACAAGGCCCGCGCGGCCGAGGCGGGCGTGCGCCGCCGCTCCGCCCGTTGGCGCGACGAGGCCGATGCGGTGCTGCGCGCCGAGGCGGAGACGCGGCCTGCCGCGCCTGCTCCGGTAGCGGATGAGGCGCGCGAACTCAGCCGCATCGTGTTCGACCTGACCTCGAAGCGCGGTAATCGGGTAGCATGACTGGGCGCGTGGCATGATAAGAGCGCTGACCAAGCCTACCCGGTTGATGCTGGGCGTCGCGGCGGCGGCGGCGGTGGCCAACGCCATCGCCTTTGCCGCTTCGGCAGACATTGCCGGGGGGGCGCCGACGAGCCGCCTCGGAGCCTCGCTGCAGGATTCGGCGGCGCGGCGTGACAGCACTTCGGCCGCCGAGAAGCGCAGGCTGGAAATGCGCGAGCAGGCGGTGAAGGCCAGCGAGGCGCGGCTTGCCGGGCAGGTGCGCCAGCAGCAGGAACAGCAGGCCGCCGCCGCGAAAGCCGGGGCCCAAGGCGGTGCGGGGGGTGGGGCAGGGGCGCCCTCGGTGCCTTACGACAACCTCGCGCGGATCTACCAGACGATGAAGCCGAACCGCGCCGGGCCGATCTTCGAGAAGCTCGACATCGAGGTCCAGCGCGAAGTCGCCACCCGCATGCGCGAGCGGGCGACGGCGCAGATCATGGCGAACATGTCGCCACAGGGCGCCGTGGCGCTGTCGATGGCGCTGGCCGGACGCAAGGTGGTGCCTACGGTGGCGAAGGCGGGGAAGTAACCCCGCCCCTCGTCATTGCGAGCGCAGCGAAGCAATCCACCCCGGTTTGCGCGGCCCTGGATTGCTTCGCTGCGCTCGCGACGACGAATGGGGCAGTAGCGGTTCCCGACCTCACCGCTCCGTCGCGGAAACCTTCACGATCAGGACCTTGTCGATGGCCGGGGCCACCCGCTTCACTGACGGCGCGATCATCCCCGCCAGACGTTCCACATCCACCGGGGAGAAGCGCGAGGCGCGCAGGCGGGCGAACTCGATCGCCGCGGGGAGCGCGGCGGCGCGCAGTTCCGGCATCCGCTTGCCGAGCGCGGCGGCATCGTCGGCGGTCTTCGCCTGCAGCGTGATCGCAACGTGGAGCACCCCGTCCACCCGTCCGCCATCAACGATCGGCGCGTCGATCTGCTCCATCGGCAGGAACGTGGGATCGGGCGGCGGCAGTTCCACCGCCTTGCGCGGTTCGGTGTTCGCGGCAAACGCCGGTGCCGCGCAGAGTAGCAGTGCCGGGACAAAGAAACGGAAGCGGGGCATGCGAACTCCGGTGGGCGGGCGACGCCTCTATAATAGGATGAAATTCGAGGAGTCCCGTTGAGATGAGCAGCGATCGGCGCCCAGCCAAGGTCCGCGTGGTATCTGCGAGCCAGGGCGAGGGTGCGTCCGCAATGGAAAATCCCGGCGTTAACCCGGGGCGCCGTCGCGGCGATCGGCCGGATGAGGACGCCGAGGCGGTGGCTGCCGCTGTGCTCGCGGCTCCGACCCGGCAGGGCGGGAGCCTCTTGTGGGTGTTCGGCGCGCTGGTGCTGTTCCTCGTCGGCTGCGCGATCGGCGGGGCCTTGCTGGTGATCTCGGGCATCGCATCGGCGGAATCGCTGTGAGGCGCATGCGGCTGCTCCCGGGCGCGGCGCTGGCGCTGGGCGCCTCGCTGTTGTGCGGTACGACCGTCGCGCCGCCGCTGCCCTACGGCACGCTCGACCCCGGCGTGGGCGCGCGGTTGCCGGGCTTCGCGGCCGAACTGGCGCAGCGCCCGCCGCTTACCGGTGTCGGTGCCTGGACGCCGCTGGCCGAGGCCGAGGCATGGCGCCGTCTCTCCACCGCGCCCAACCCGCAGCGACAGGCGGTGCGCTGGGACTATGCCCGCAGCCTGATCGCCGCCGAGCGCGGGCCGGAAGCGCTCGGCGTGCTCGAAGTCATGCGGCAGGACGACCCCGACCTCGGCATGGTCGATGCGTGGAGGCTGGCTCACGGCGCCGCGCTGACGCAACTCGGCCGGTCAGAGGATGCCATCGGCGAACTCGACATGCCGGGCCTGCGCGCCAATCCCGAGGCATGCCTCTGGCGCCTGCGCGCGCTGGCGCAGGAAGGTCTGGCCGAACAGGCGCTGGCGCAGCTGGAATGCGCCGGACCCGCACTCGCCAGCCCGCGCGGCGCGCCGTTCGTCCTCGCCGCTGCGCGCGCCGGAGTGGAGGGCGGTGCGCCGGACAAGGCGCTGCACTGGTTGTCATGGCTGCCCGACCGCGACCCCGCCGCCAACCTGCTGCGTGCCCGCGCTGGGCAGGCCTTGGGCCATCCGGACGAGGCCCGCCTGCGCTATGCCCGCGTGGTGCAGTCCGGAGACCCGGTCGAGCGCATGGAAGCCCGGCTCAGCAAGCTGGAGGGCGACGTTGCCCGAGGTGCGATCCGGCCCGAGGCGGCGCTGAAGGAACTCGACGCCATCCGCTATTCGTGGCGCGGTGACGGTATCGAGGAACGCGCGCTGCGCTTGTCCTACCGCCTTGCCGACGCGCGCGGGGACTTGTCCGGGACGCTGTCCGCCGGAGCGGCTCTGGTGCGCTTCCACGATGTCGCCGACCTCGGGCCGGAGTTCCTGCCCGGCCTGCGCGCGAAGCTGACTGCGGCGCTCAACCCGGCGCGCAAGCTGGCGCTGGACAAGGCGGCCGGGCTCTACTGGGACTATCGCGACCTCGCCCCGAACGGCGCCGAGGGCGACCTCATGGCGAGCCAGCTTGCCGCGCGGCTGCAGCAGGCGGGCCTCTATGAGCGCGCGGCGGACCTCCTCTCCTATCAGCTGACGCAGCGTGCCGGCGACCTCGCGCGCGGACCGCTTTCGGCGCGGGTGGCGGGGCTCTACATCCTTGCCGGCAGGCCCGAGCGGGCCTTGCGCACCTTGCGCGAAACCGACGATCCCGGCCTGCCCGACGCGATGATCGCCGAACGCAAGCGCGTCGAGGCGGCCGCACTCACGCAAGTCGGCCGCGCCGAGGAGGCCATGGCGGTGCTGCAGGACTTGCCCGGAACCTCGGCGCTGCAGGCGGAAATCCTGTGGCAGCGGCGCGAGTGGGCGCGCTATGCGACGCTCTCGGCGGGCGCTCTACCGAAGGGGCGTGTCCTCGATTCGGTGGCGCAGGCGCAAGTGCTGCGTCACGCGATCTCGCAGGCGATGCTGGGGCGGGAAGACGCGCTCTCCGGGCTTCACGCGCGCTATGCGGGGGCGTTCAAGGGTCTGTCGTCGGCGCCGGTCTTCGAGATGCTGACCGGGACTGCCGGGGCGGTCGATCCGGGGAAGCTGGCGCAGGCCATGGCGGCTATTCCCTCGGCCAGTCCGGCAGGGGATTTTGCGGATTTGCTGGAAGCGGGGAAGAAGTGAAGTCCTGGGTCCCCAAAGAGCTTTGGCGCCCCAGACACCCATACTGTCGTCGTTTCCCGCGCAGCAGGTTCAAGACCGCATTGCGCGGCAGGCTTTCATCGTCATTCCCGCGAAGGCAGGGGCCCCTCTGATGACCTGGCAATAGGCACCGTCAGAAGATGGGTTCCCGCCTTCGCGGGAATGACGAAAAGTAAGAGATAATACGCAGCTACCTCGCCAAGTGCGCCTGACGAAGCTGCGCGCGTGCGCTCGACGGTATACCGGGTGCAGGGGTGGTAAACCCCCGCGAACCTTAATCGAGGAAGTTCACCAGCGACATCGAGTTCAACTGCGAGAACACCGAATAGCTCGCCTGCAGGATCGTCTGCCGCTGCGAGATGTCGATCGCGACCTGCCCCAGGTCCGCGTCCTCCACTGAACCGATCACGTTCGTCAGCAGCGTCACGCGGTCGTCGGCGCGGGTGCTCAGGGTTTCGACTTTGGCCTGCATCCGGCCGTTGCGGGCGTTGGCCGACTGGACTTGCGTGATCCCCTTATCGAGCAGGCCGAGGGCGTCGTTGATCGCCTGCGTCTGTTCCTCGGTCAGCGTATCGCCGAAGGGACCTGCGGCGGCGAGGGCCTGGAATGCGGGGATGAGCGAACTGCCGATGTCGCTGGCGCCGATCCCGTAGTCCACGTCGAGCCCGTCGCCCGCGCGGGTGGAAAGGCGCACGGAATCGTTGGTGAAGGCCGTGGTGGAATCGTAGTTGGCCAGATCGCCGAGCGAAGCCGGGGCGAACGGCGTGCTGGAGGTCTGCGATCCGGCGAACAGCGGCACGCCCGCCACCTTGGCATTGAGCGCGTTGCGCAGATCGCCGAAGGCGTCCTCGATGATGGACTGCAGGCCCGGCGAGTTGCCGGTGCCGACGGCGCTGAACAGTTCGTCGCGCAGGCTGCCCATCGAACTGTCCACCGCCTCGATGTTCGCCTGATAGAGCGAGAGCGTGGTGGAGACGCGGCTGATGTTGGTCTTGTAGCTCTCCTGCGTCGCCAGCATCGACTTGGCCGACAGCGTGCGCACCGCGTCGAGGCCGAGCCCGGCGTAGTCGTTGACCTTCTTCTCGGTCGCCAGTTGCAGCTGGCTGGTGGCGAGGCTCTGCTGCGAGCGCTGGATGGCGCTGGAGAGGGTCTGCTGGAGCGGGATTGTGGCTACACGGGTCATCTCGGGGCCGGTCCTCAGAGCATGTTCAGCAGGGTGTCGTACATCTGCGAGGCGGTGGTCATCACCCGCGCGGCGGCGGAGTAGCTGTTCTGCAGCACGACCATCTGCGCCAGTTCCTCGTCGATGTTGACGCCGGAGTAGGAATCGCGCCGTGTCGCCGCGTCGGTCAGGCGAGCGGAGGCATCCTCGTACGTCGTCTGGGCCAGCGAGGCCTGTGCGCCGATATTGCCGAGCAGGCGGTTGGCGAAGGCGCTGATGGTGGCCTTGCCGTCCTTGCCGAAGTCGGCCGTCCCCGAGAGCGCATCGACGAACGCGGTGGCGTTGCGGATATCGCCTGCGCCGATCGCCTTCTCGCCCACCGCCGCGCGTGCCTGCAACTGGGCGAGCGGCACGCGCGAGGTGTCGTTGAGCATGTCGGCGGAGAGTTGCGCGGTCGCAAGCCCGCTTGCCGCGCCGGTGAGGCCCGAGAGAGCGGAGAAAGTCAGCCCGGTGCCGTAGCGGTTGGTGCTGTCCACCGGCACTTCGATCGTCGCGCCGGAGTTGCCGACCTTGGGCGTGAAGGCGACGCGGCCGGTATCGTCGAGCGCGAAGCTGCCGTATTTCGCCAGCTCTCCGCCGTTCAGCTGCGTTATGACGTCGCCCCAAGTGTCGCCGTCGGCAGCGGTCAGGGTCTGGCTGGTGAGGATCTTGCCCGAGGAATCGCGCAGGACCAGCTTGGTCGTTTCGCCTGCGGTGAACCCGGTCGGGTCGCTCGCGGTGAAGCCCGAAGGCACGAGCCCGCTGGTGCCCGAGCGCACCAGATTGTTGAGCCCGAAGAACTGCGAGAACCCCACGCCCGCGCGGTCGCTGGGTGCGTCTGCGTCCTGCGCGATGGCGATGCCGTTGGCGCTCGATGCGGCGCTGATCGACAGCACGCCGTCCGTGAAGCTGGCGGTGGCGGCGGGGGAGAGCCCGGCGTTGATCGCCGCAACCGCGTCGTCCACGGTGGCATTTGCGGGAAGTGCGTCGAAGTCCACGGTGGTCTTGGCCACCATGGTCCCGTCGCTCGATACGACCGCGAACGTCGCCTTGCCGGTGAAGCCGAGGCGGTCGCTGCCGATGAGGCCGTTGGCCTGCCCGGTCAGGGTTTGCGGCGCGGGGAGGGAGGTGCCCCCGTTCGACACCGCGTTCAGGGTCTGGGCAAGGCCGGTGAACAGCTGGCCCAGCTGCTCGGAAAAGCCCGGCAGCACGCGGTCGCGCATGTCGAGCAGGCCGCCGAGCTTGCCGCCGACGGCGGTGGAAGAAATCGTCTCCCCGGTCGAAGCCTGCATCGTGCCGTTGTCGCTGGCGAAGCGGATGTCGATGGCGGAATAGCTGGTCTGCGCCGCGCCAGCGCCCTGGTCGGCATAGCTCAGCTGGCGCAGGCGCTTGTCTAGCAGTACCTGGCCCGAGGCGGTGTCGATGGTGACGCGCCCGTCGGGCTGTTCGCGCACGCTGACTTCGACGAGGCCGCTCAGTTCCTCCAGCGCGCTCATCCGCTCGTCCGCCGGGCCGGAGGTGCTGAGGCCAAGGCCCTGCAGGCGCGAGACATCGGAGTTGAGGCCGTGAATCTTTTGCAGGAGCCCGTTCACCCGGTCGACGGTGTCGGAGACTTCGCTTTCCACGTCGGCGCGCAAGTTGGTGACGTCGGACTGCAGGCCCTGCAGGGTGTCGATCGTGTCGTCCACGTTGCCGGTGAACAGCGCGACGGACTCCGCCGAGCCTTGCAGGCCGGTGACCTGCGACACCGAACTGGAGATCGCCGAAAGCCGTGCGGTCAGGCCGCTGTCCGAACTCGGCGATCCCAGCAGCGCCTGCAGGCGGTCGAGGTAGCTCGCGGCCGCCTCGGCCCGTCCGGCAGTGCCCGCACGCTTGTAGACCGCGTTCTCGAGGAACTTGTCGGCCACGCGCGAAGGCTCGCCCACGACCACGCCGTTAACCGTGCCGCCCGCCACCGACGCGCTCTGCGACACCGTCTGGCGGGCATAGCCGACGGTGCCGACATTGGCGACGTTGGTCGAGACGACCTGCATCCCCGCCTGCGAGGCAGAAAGCCCCGAGATCGCGGAACTGAGGATCGAGTTGATGGACACGGGCTAGCCGGGCAGCTGCGTGATCAGCGCTTCAGGTTGCTCACTTCCTGCAGCATGTCATCGACCGTGGTGATGATCTTGGACGAGGCGCTGTAGGCGCGCTGGAACAGGATCATGTTGGAAAATTCCGACGCCAGATCGACGTTGGAGGCTTCCAGCATGCTCGCCGAGATCTTGCCGCCGCCCACGGTGCCGGGCTCGTTCAGCGCGAAGTTGCCCGAATCTTCCGAGACGATGTAGGCGTTGCCGCCGATGCGGGTCAGGCCGTCCGGGTTCTGGAAGGTGGCGATCGGCAGCTGATAAATCGCGCGTGAGGTGCCGTCGTCGAACACCGCGCTGACGACGCCAGTGTCGGAGATCTTCACCGAAGCTACCGTGCCCAGCATGCCGCCATCGACGGTTGAGGAGAGCAGCGCCGAGGTGCTGCCGAACTGGGTCAGCCCGTCGAGCCCGGCGTTGCCGCCGAGGTCGAGGCTGATCGGCATCGCGGCGGCGCCATTGTTGTATTCAAGCTGCAGGCTGCCGAACAGCGCCGTCGCGGGGGTGCCGAGGTCGAGGCTGCCGTCGGCGTTGAAGCTGACGGTGGTGCTGGCGATCATGCCGTTCGCACCCACGGGGTCGCCGTTGACGCTGGAGATGTCGGTGGGGTCGCCGGTGATCTCGGCTGCCCACTGGTTCGCGCCGGTCTTCACGAAGTTGAACGTCAGCGTATGCGCGGTGCCCTGCGAATCGTAGATTTCGACAGAGCGCGAGAACTGCGGATCGACGTCGCCGCTCGACATGTCGCCAACGTCGTAGTCCGCCACCGCCTCAGAGGTGGAATCGAGGTTGGCGCGCAGTTCGATCGAGGTCGTGGGCGCTGCTGCCCCGGTCAGTGCGGTCGGGCGGATCGGTTCAAGCGAGGAGATCGCGCCGTTGTTCGCATAGTTGCCCTGCGTGTCGAGCGGCCAGCCCATCAGGTAATAGCCCGAGGTGTTGCGAAGGTAGCCCGAGCTGTCGGTGGTGAAAGATCCCGCGCGGGTAAAGGCGGTCGCGCCGCTGGCGTCGGCGCTTGAGCGCACGACGAAGAAGCCAGCGCCGTCGATGGCGATGTCGGTCAGGCTGGACGATGCCTGCAACAGGCCCTGCTTGGAGATCAGCGACTTTGCCGTCGCGGTCACGCCGCCCGCCGAATAGGTCGAGGAGACGCTGCCCCCGTTTACCAGTGATTCGAACTGCGCCGAGGTGCCCTTGTAGCCCACGGTGTTCACGTTGGTGATGTTGTCCGCGACGGTCGCCATGGCGCTCGACTGCGCACTGAGGCCCGAAACGCCGGCATAGAGAGCGGAATAGAGGCTCATTGCATGTCTCCTGTGCCGTCCATGCGGCAATATTGGCGTCGCGGGGCGGCGCACCCACGCACCGGACACAGGCATTGTAGGATGAATTGGGGAGGGTTGGTTGTCCGGTCGCAAAAATGCTCCTTGTTCCGCAGGAACGGGGGGCGACGCCGCAGGCGTTGGTGGAGGGGGAGGCGCAGGAAAAACCCCTCTGTCACCGACATCGTCGGCGCCACCTCACCATTCCTGCGGAACAGGGAGGATAAGTCGGCCAGCTTGACCCCACCCCGGCAAAAATTGCCTGCCTTGACCGAATCGCAGCACTGCCATCCTATAATGTCAGTCTCAAAGGGACATTCTGGGACATGACGCTTCGTATTTCGCTTCGCAACGGCGAGCCGGTCATCGTGAACGGCGCGGTTCTGCGCGCGGTCGGTCGCACCGATCTGGTGCTGGAAAACGACGCTACGATCCTGCGCGGGCGCGACGTCATGAAGCCGCAGGACGCGACCTCGCCCGCCAAGCAGCTCTACTTCGCGTGCATGATGGCCTACATCGACCCGGCCGATCTCGAACGCCACCAGCAGACCCTGCTGGAGAAGCTGGAAATCCTGCTCGGCGCGCTCGAGGCGCCCGAGGCCAAGGCGGTCTGCGTCGCTTTCGCCAACAAGGTTTCTGTCGGCCAGTTCTACCAGGCCTTGGCCGACTGCCGCTGGCTGATCGCCTACGAAGCCGAGGCGCTGGCCCGCGTGGTTCCGGAGTAGCGCGTCGATGCTACCTTCCCCGTTCGACATTGCGAGCGCAGCGAAGCAATTCAGGACGGTTTGCGCTGCCCTGGATTGCTTCGCTGCGCTCGCAATGACGAGGGATGGGGCAGCCCCGTGCCCCTAGCTGCCGCCGCATCCGGCCTGCGCATGCTCGCGCCCGACCAGCGCTACGGCCGCGTCGTCGCGGTGCGCGGTGCGCTTATCGAGGTGGACGGGCTTGCCGGGGCGGCGCGGATCGGCTCGCGGATCACCTTGCGCTCGCCTGTAGGGGCGATCGAGGCGGAAGTGGTCGGCCTCGATCACGGCATCGCCCACTGCATGCCCTTCAACGAGCCGGAAGGCATCGCCTCCGGTTCGCGCGCGGATCTGTCGGCCGGGCAACTGGGCCTGCGCGTCTCCTCGGGCTGGCTGGGCCGGGTAGTGGATGGGCTCGGCCGTCCGGTCGACGGCAAGGGTCCGCTGCCGCAAGGACGCGAGCAGCGCCGCATCAAGTCCGCGCCTCCGCCCGCCTCCGCGCGCGCCCGCGTCGGTGCGCGGATCGAGACCGGGGTGCGCGCGCTGGACCTTTTCGCGCCGTTGTGCCGGGGCCAGCGCCTCGGCCTTTTCGCGGGATCGGGCGTGGGCAAGTCCACGCTCCTGTCGATGCTGGCGCGCTGGACCGAGTGCGACGTCGCCGTCATCGGCCTCATCGGCGAGCGTGGCCGCGAAGTGCAGGAATTCATCCAGGACGATCTCGGTGAGGAGGGCCTCGCGCGCAGTGTCGTCGTCGTCGCCACCTCGGACGAGCCCGCGCTGCTGCGCCGCCAGGCCGCCTGGACCACGCTGGCCGTCGCCGAACATTTTCGCGACGAGGGGCTGGACGTGCTGTGCCTGATGGACTCGGTCACCCGTTTCGCCATGGCCCAGCGCGAGATCGGCCTCGCCGCCGGAGAGCCGCCTGCGACCAAGGGCTATACCCCCACCGTCTTCGCCGAACTGCCGCGCCTGCTGGAGCGTGCCGGGCCGGGAACTGCGGGGCAGGGGGCGATAACCGGCCTGTTCACTGTCCTCGTAGACGGCGACGACCATAACGAGCCGGTGGCGGACGCAGTGCGCGGCATTCTCGACGGGCACGTCGTCATCACCCGCAAGATCGCCGAGCGCGGGCGCTATCCCGCCATCGACGTCCTGCGTTCGGTCTCGCGTACTTTGCCGCAGTGTCTCGAACCGCAGGACAACGCCACCCGCCTTGCCGCGCGCGCCGAACTGGCGACGTGGAAGGACATGGAGGAGATGGTGCGCCTTGGCGCCTATCGCGCCGGGGCCAATGCGGAAGTCGACCGCGCCGTCGCACTCGCCCCGCGCATCGAGGCGCTGCTCAGTCAGGACAAGCGCGTCCGCAGCTTCGCCGCCGAAGACTTCGCGGCGCTCTCGGGTATTCTGGAGGAAATTCATGAAAACGCCCTATGACGCCGCGTTGCGCGTGCGGCAGCGCGAACTGGACGAAGTGAGCAGCGCCATCCGCACCGAGGCGGGCGCCTTGGGCGCGGTCGAGCAGGAGCGGATGCGCGTCGCCGCCGCGCTGGTGCACGAGGCGGACCTTGCCGCCACCGACCTCACTCTCGTCTCGCCGGGCTGGCAGCGGCGCATGCGCGGCGAGCGGCAGGCGCTTTCGGCCCGTGAGACGCAGCTGCAGGCGCGGCTCGATGCCCTGCGCGAAGTCGCAGTGGACGCCTACGGCGTGCTGCGCGGGATCGAGAACGCCGCTGACGACTACCGCGCCGAAGCCCTGCGCGACGAAGCCGCCGCCGAGCAGTCCGCCACCGACGACATCAGTGCCGCCGCCTTCCTGCGGACCCTGCGCGCGCGATGATCGACAAGACCGCCTCTTCGGACCTGACGGCAGCGAATCTGTCGGCGTCGCAGAAGGCGCGGTTGATCTACGATACGGCGCGTTCGGAGATGTCCGGTCGCCTGTGGCGCGCGGCGCTGGGTTCGGCCGATGAGGCGAAAGGCGAGAGTAAGCCCTCGGTGACGGGCCTGCACCAGAGCGATCCGATCGGGCTCGACCGGCTGCTGGCGATCCTCGATCCGGCCTCGAAGGCGGCGCTGGACACGGCTGTGCCGCAGGTCGAGGTTCCGGCTAAGACGAGCGGCGATGCGGTGTCCGCCATGGGCGACGGCGCGAATGCGCGCTATGCCGGGATGCTCGGCGCGGCGGCGGAGCGGACCGGCCTCCCGGCCTCGGCGCTGGCCGCAATCGTCGATGCCGAGGCGGCGAAGGGCCCGGGCGGGACGTGGCAGCCCTATTCGCGCAACCCGCGTTCCAGCGCGGCGGGGCTCGGCCAGTTCCTCAACGGAACGTGGGAAGGCGAGGCGGTGCGCTCCGGCACCTGGCTCAACAGCACGGCAGAGGCCAACGGCTGGCTCGACGCACGCGGGCAGGTCAAGGCGGAGAGCCGGGGCGCCCTGCTGGCGCTGCGCTACGATCCGCGCGCCTCGATCGAGGCGGTGGCGGACTATGCCAGGGCCAATGTCGCGGCGCTGCGCCGCTCGGGCGCGACAATCGGCGCGGGCACCACCGAGGTCGCGCAGGCGGCGTACCTTGGCCATCACCTCGGCGTCGGCGATGCCAAGCGGTTTCTTGCGGGCGGCCTCTCACCCGACCGCGCGCGCAAGCTGCTGGGCGCGCAAGTCGGTTCGGCGGCGGCGGAACGGCGGATCGCACAGGCCGGAGGCGCGGTTGCGGCGCACCGGTCGTGGCTGATGGACTATGTCGGCAAGCACGTCCGGCCGGAAAGATTTGCCTGATCCTATATTGGCGGGGGCAGTGTGTGCCATCCTTCGGCAAGCTCAGGATGAGCGGAGGGATGGGATGAAAGTGAAATTTGGTCAGATTTCGTTAAATTACGCCCCAATCCCGCTCAGGCTGAGCTTTTCGAAGCCCGTGAGGCGTGGCGCAAAGTGCGAATAGGTAGGAAAATCACTCCACCGCTACGGCAAATTTTGCCGCATCAGTGGATAACTCTCGTATAGGATTGCTGGTTCCCGATTTATAGGAATAGATTCCGAGCTCATGGACGCGTCGCAAGGGGCTTCGCGTGCCATCGGGGTTCGCCATGTCGAAGATCACTGTCGCGCTCGAGGCTGCGGTTGCTGCGGTCAGCGCCAATATGCCGCCGGAAGGCACCGAGCAGACCCGGCGGCAGCGGGCCGAGGTTGACCGCGCTTTCGCCCGCATCCTCAAGTTGATCGCGCCGCGCATCCGCCATTTCATCCGGCAGTATGGCCTCGTCGGCCACTGGGACGATGCGGAGCAGTGCTGCGCCATCGCCGTCCACCGCGCGATCCTGGCTTACGAGCCGGAGAAGGCGCAGTTCACGACGTTCGTGAACTGGCAGATTCGCGGTGAACTGCAGAGCCTGCGCTTCCGCGTCATGACCGACCAGCGCCCCTCCGCCCGCAAGGTGGAAGCCACCACCGTCTCGCTCGACGCCATCACCGGCGGCGAGGACGGGGAGGGGCTGTCGATCCTGGCGGCCATCGCCGACGAGGATGCGCTCGGCCGCACCGAGGCCGGGGCCAGCGACTACCTCGCCCATTCGGCGATGAGCGCGCTGACCGACAGCTACGTCGAGCACATGCGCAATTCCGGCCTCGACCGCATCCGCCGCCGCGCCCAGCCCCGCAAGCTGACCCGCGCCGAGCGCGCTGCCGGGGCGGTGGCGCAGCGCCGTCCGGTGCTCGACACCGGGGAAGTCGGAGAGCTGGAACAGCGCCTCCAGCACAACCGCCAGGTCGTCGAGGGCCGCCTGTTCGAGACTTCGGCGCTCGATGGGGCCGAGGACGAGACCGTCCGCGAACGCATGCGCCAGATCGCCAAGCGCGCCGCCAAGACCATGGGCGATCTTGCCGTCGCCGATCCGCGCTTCGCGCTCATGGCCGAGTACCGCCAGGCGATGGTGGCGGCGCACTGAGTGATATTCTGTGTCGTCATTTTCCGCGACCCGGAGGGCAGCGCGAAGCGCTAATGCGCGAACCCATCTCCTGAGGGTGCCTGTTGCACCGGCGTCAGTTGGGTCCCCGCCTTCGCGGGGATGACTTCGCAGGGATGGGGGGATGTATTTCAATCGGGCGCATCGTGCTCACACGCTACGTCCTCACCCCACCGGCACCGCGCCGTTCTCGTTCGCCAGCCCGGCCATCACGGTGCGGTTGACGGTGATCAGTTCGTCCACGCTCTCGCGCCCGGTGATCACCTGCGAGGTGTACTTGTCCACCCACAGGCTGAGCGAGACGATCCCGGCGCGCAGTTCGTCAGGCAGGGCGTTGGCGGAATCGATGCACAGCGTGCGGAAGGCGCCCCAGACCTCGCGGTTGCGGTGAAGTGCGGGGGCCAGCTGTACGCCCGAAAACCCGGCATCGCGCGCGGCGATCATTTGGGCGGTGATCTCGGTCATCAGCCGGAATTCGGTGCTACGGGGCGTCTCGGCGACCTTGCGGGCGCGGACGTAGGCGTTAACGGACATCGGGGCTCCCGGACGGGGTGGGGCAAATAGCGTCGCCTGTCTCATATAGAGCGTCACGCCCCCGCCCGGTCGCGCCCGCGAAAAATGCGCGAGCCGCCACCGCGATGCAGCACGGCGTCCTATAATTCAGCAAAGGTCCCGTCTCTCGCGGGCAAAGCTTTCTCGGAAATTTCCATGCTCAATATCGTCGGCCTCGTCGTCATTCTGGTGTGCGTCTTCGGCAGCTTCCTGATGTCGGGCGGCAGCATGGGCGTCATTTTCCACGCCCTGCCGCACGAGATGATGGCGATCGGCGGTGCCGCTTTGGGTGCGTTCGCGCTGGGCAATTCAATGACGACCCTGAAGAAGGCGGGCAAGGGCATCGCCCGCGTGTTCAAGGGCGAGCGCTGGAAGGAGGCGGATTACCGTGACCTCCTCGCGCTGCTGTTCGCGCTGCTCGCCACCTTCCGCAAGGGCGGCGCCAACGCCATCGAGCCACACCTCGACCGGCCCGAGGAAAGCGCTCTGTTCGCCCGCTATCCGCGCCTGCTGGCGGACCACGAGCTGATCGAGTTCATCTGCGACTACCTGCGCATGATGACCGTCAACTTCGAGGACCCGCACCAGCTGGCCGAGGCGATGGAGGGCGATATGGAACGCCACCATCACGAGGAACTCGGCCCCCAGCACGCGATCCAGATGATGGCCGACGGCCTGCCCGCGATCGGCATCGTCGCGGCGGTTCTGGGCGTGATCAAGACCATGAGCTCGATTGACCAGCCCACCGAGATCCTCGGCGCGATGATCGGCGGCGCGCTGGTCGGCACGTTCCTCGGCGTTTTGCTGGCTTACTGCCTCGTCGGCCCGATCGCGCAGAAGCTGCAGCAGATCATCGACGCCGATTTCAAGCCCTACACGCTGGTCAAGACCGCCATCGTCGGCCACGCGCAGGAGCAGCCCACCGAGATCGCCATCGAGCTGGCGCGCCGCATGACGCCGTCGAACTACGCCCCCAGCTTCCAGGAGATGGAGACGGCGCTGGAGGCGGTGAAGGAACAGCTCAATGCCGCTCCGGCCTGAGGCGCGCTGACCCATGGCCACCAAGGGCAACGAAAAGCGCCCCATCGTCATCCGCAAGGTCAAGAAGGTGGTCGGCGGCGGCCACCATGGCGGCGCGTGGAAGGTCGCCTATGCCGACTTCGTGACCGCGATGATGGCCTTCTTCATGCTGCTGTGGCTGCTTGCCAATCCGGACGAAGTGCAGCTCAAGGGCCTTGCCGAGTACTTCTCCGCCGATTCCGAGAAGGCCAACCCGGCGACCACGCTGACCAAGGACCCCGGCATGCAGCCGGGATCGGGCGGCCACGGGCGCAACAATCAGGGCGACAAGGAAGAGCCCGAAGGCCAGCCCGCCTCGGAGGCCGGGACCGTGGGCACCGCGCGCGGGGGTACGGCGGAAGTGCCCGCGGCTTCGCTGCGCGTCATGGCGCAGGAGATGCAGGTGGCGCTGCAGCCGCCGATGGACAGCCAGGGACGCGCCAATGTCGACGTGCGGCCGAGCCGCGAGGGGATGCGCATCCACCTCGTCGACAATGCGCAGCGCTCGATGTTCAAGGGTAGCACCGCACAGCTCAACGACTTCGCGCGGGCGCTGCTGACGCGGGCGGCGAAGCAGCTTGCCGGGATCGACGCGCGCATCGCCATCGAGGGCCATACCGACGGCGCGGGCGGGAACAGCGATGCCAACTGGCAGCTTTCGGCCGATCGCGCCCTTGCCGCGCGGGCGGCGCTTGTGGCGGCAGGGCTGCCGGCAGACCGCTTCGCCGAGGTCGTCGGCAAGGCGGGCACCGAGCCGGTCTATCCCGACCAGCCCGATCGCCCCGAAAACCGCCGCATCACCATCGTCGTCATGGCCGAGGCAGGCGCGCTGCCGCATGACGCCAGCTTCAAGTTCTGAGCGGAGGGCACCATGATCAAGCGCATCGTGATGGGCCTGCTCGCCACCGTGGCGGGGCTCGGCGTCGGCGGGGCGGGGGCCTGGGGCGTGCTCCACTTCGCGCCGCAGCTGGTGACGGGGCATGCGAAGAAGCCGACCAAAGGCCCGACCGAGTTCGTGCCGCCGGTGGAAGTGCTGGCGCCGCTGGTCTTCGCCGACGGGCGGCTTTCGGGCTACGAGACGTTCGAGATCCAGCTCGAGGTGCCGCAGGGGACGACCGAGGAAGTGGGCGCGAAGCTGCCGCTATTGATGAACGCGGTGAACCTGCGGACGTATCGCACGCCGATGGCCAGCGGGCCGGACGGAATGCTGCCAGGGCTCGATGCCTTCCGCAAGGTGGTGATGGACGCCGCGCTGGAGGTCTACGGCAAGGACGCGGTACGCTCCGTGGCGGTGACGAAGGCGTCGCCGGGGTAGGGGCTGCGCTGGAACCCGATCCTTCGACAAGCTCAGGATGAGCGAAGTGTTGGGGGCGAGCGCAGCTTTCAAATAAAAAAGCCCGTCATCCCAGCGAAGGCTGGGACCGCTGGCCTGTTACTGCGGGCTTTCGTTCGAATGCCCTGCCGAGGGTTGGGCTTCATGCGGCCAGCGGTCCCAGCTTTCGCTGGGATGACGGGCGCGCGCAGGGAGACAAACGCCCTCAACCCGCTCAGGCTGAGCTAGTCGAAGCCCCCTGCGGCAAGGCGCTACCCGAAACTCTTCACTAGCGACCCCGCCACCAGCGCCCAGCCATCGACCAGCACGAAGAAGATGATCTTCATCGGCAGCGACACGGTCGCGGGCGGCAGCATCATCATGCCCATCGCCATCAGCACCGCCGCCACCGCAAGATCGATCACCAGGAACGGCAGCAGCAGCAGGAAGCCGATCTCGAACGCGCGGCGCAGTTCGGAGATCATGAAGGCGGGCATCAGCGTCGTCATCGGCAGTTCCGCCCTGCTCTTCGGCACTTTGCCCGAGAGGCTGACGAACAGCTTCACGTCATCGTCGCGCACTTGTTTCAGCATGAAGGCGTGGAACGGCTTGCTGGCGCGGGACAGCGCCTCGGTCTCGTTGATCTGCCCGGCGTTGTAGGGCTCCATGCCCTGCTTCCACGCCGCGTCGAACGTCGGCGCCATGACGAAGAAGCTGAGGAACAGCGCCAGCGAAATGACGATCGGGTTGGGCGGCACGCCCTGTACGCCCATTCCCGAGCGCAGCAGCGAGAGCGCCACGACGATGCGGGTGAACGAGGTGATCGTCATCAGGATGCCCGGCGCCAAGCTGAGCACCGTGAGCACCATCACCAGCTGCAGCACCCGGCCCGACATCGTGCCGCCGCCGGTCAGGGCGCTCGCTGCGCCTCCGGCGCCAGCACTCTGGGCCATCGCCGCGACGGGCAGGACGAGGACCACCAGAACCGCGAGAACGGCCAGAATGCGCCGAAGCACGGTTTCCCCGGGGAAACCGGCAGGGGTGGCAGGGGCGCTCATCAGTGCAGTTCCGTCTTCACGTCCTGCGTGAACCAGACATCCGGGAGCACTGGAATGCGGTCCGCGAAGGAGGCTTTGTGTGCTTCCGGTTCCTTATCAAATATCTGATTTTCATCATTTTGTTTGACGATCTCGACCGCCTTCGGGGCCGCCGTGCTGTCCAGCACCGTCACCCCTTCCGGGCCGATCAGGACGCTGAATTCGGTATCGTCACGGCGCAGCAGCACCAGCGAGCGGCGTTGGTCCACGGCAAGCCGCTCGACTACCTGCAAGCGCTTGTCGTTCCCGGTATTACCCAGCTTTTCCAGCCACTTGCGCGGCATGGTCAGGTCGTAGCGCTTGACGGCCCACAACAGGCACACAAGGGCACCCAACACGACCATAAGGGCACCCAGCATGCGCACAAGCGAGAACAGGTCCACCTTTCAGCGCTCGGCCTGGACCACGCGGGTGATCTCCAGCGACATGGCCTCGCCGTTGACGAGGATGCGGCCCTCGGCGACGAGGCGGTCATTGACGTAGAGGCGCGTCGGATCGTCCTGCCCGCAGTCGAGCTGGATCATCGCGCCGCGGCTCATCTTGAGCACCTGGCGGACCGGGATGCTGGTGGAGCCCAGCACGATCTGCAGGTCGATGGGAATGCCTTCGAGGACGGACACCGCGCGTCTCCTTTCACTCGCAGCTTTATAGGGGAAAAATTTATAGGAGTAGTGCGTCACTAGGAAAAAGTTGCCTATAAGGTCGAGGTAAGGGCGTACAGGGGCATCTGGGGACCAAGCGTGGCGGAACTGGGCAATTCGATCGACGTCTCGGCATCGGGCCTGCGCGCGCAGGCGCTGCGGATGCGCGTCATCGCCGAGAATCTCGCCAACTCGGACTCCATCGCCACCACGGCCGAGGGCGATCCCTATCGCCGCCGCGTCGCCAGTTTCGCAAGCGAGGTCGATCGGAATACCGGCGCCACGCAAGTTACCGTGAAGTCCATCGAAGCGGACCAGAGTGCCTTCGGTCGGATCTACCAGCCCGGCAATCCCGTCGCCGACGCGCAAGGGTATGTCGAGCAGCCCAACGTCAATCCGCTGATCGAGGCCGCCGATATGAAGGCGGCGCAGCGCTCCTACGAAGCCAACCTCAACGCCATCGAGGCGGCGCGCGGCATGACCATGCGCACCGTCGATCTGCTGAAGTAAGGACGAGGCAATGTCGATCGGCTCCCTCGATGGGCTTTCCGCTTACGCCCGGGCGGCCCGGGCCACCAATCCGCTCTCGGATACCGGCCAGAGGAGTGGCGGCCTTGCGCCCTCCGGTGGTCTTGCTCCGAGCGGTGGCGGGTTCGGCTCGATGGTCGAGAGCATGGTCTCGCAGACCGGCGACGCCTTGCGCGGGGCCGAGGCGCAGAGCATCAAGCAGATCGGCGGCAAGGGCGACCTGATCGACGTCGTCACCGCCATTGGCGCGGCGGAAACCGCGCTCGATACGGTAGTGGCGGTGCGCGACCGGGTGGTCTCGGCCTACTCCGACATCATGAAGATGCAGATCTAGGGATGAGCGGGTGCGCTGAACGGGGACCAAATCCCCGTCATCCTGAACTTGATTCAGGATCCATCGGGCGGTCGTACCCGATGGCTTATGTCACCATCGGCGCTTGCGGTTTGCTGCGGCAAAGCACCGGGCTTGAGGCGCGATGGACCCTGAAACAAGTTCAGGGTGACGAAGCAAAGGGGCGGCATCGCGCCATCCCGTGACGCCGGACGCCGCCATCGAACTCGCCCGCGCCGCGCTGGTGCTGATGCTGACCATCTGCGGGCCGATGCTGATCGCCGCGCTGATCGTCGGCGTGCTCATCGGCCTGTTGCAAGCCTTGACGCAAGTGCAGGAAATGACGCTGACTTTCGTGCCCAAGCTGCTGGTGCTGGGCGTGGTGATGCTGCTCAGCCTGCCGATGATCGGCCATGCCCTGAGCAATTTCATGGACCGCGTGGCCGACGCCATCGTCGCGCATTAGGCCGCCGATCGTGCTTGATCGAAGCTCGCATAGGCGAGAGCTGGGGTATCAAAACCCGATCCGTCATCCCCGCGATTGCGCGTGCGCGTCGATTTACCGCGCGGGCGCAGCCGCATGAACGCCATCGACCTCGCGACCCTGCTGCGTCTGCCGATCGACGCGGCGGCGTTCCTGCTGCTGTTCTGCCGCGTCGGCAGCGTCATCATGCTGCTGCCCGCCTTCTCCGACGACGGATTGCCGATGCAGATCCGCCTCGTCATGGCGCTGGCCTTCACCTTCGGCATGTATGGCATGCTGGAGCCGCACGTCACGCCTGCGCTGCAGTCCGGCCTGTCGATGCCGCTGCTGGTGATCGGCGAGGTCATGGTCGGCCTCGCGCTCGGCATGATCGTGCGCATCCTGTTCAGTGCCGCCGCCATTGCCGGGGCGCTGGCCTCGCAGCAGGTGGGCCTGTCCTCCGCGCTGGTGGTCGATGCGGCGATGGGCGGGCAGGTGCCGCTGCTCGCGCGGTTCGTCGGCGTCGCGGCGATCGTGGTGTGCCTTTCGACGGGCGTGCATCACTTGTGGATCGCCTCGATCTTCAAGTCCTACGCCAGCTTTCCGGTCGGCGGGATGCCGCCTGCCGCTGACTTTGCGCATCTCGCCGTTGCCGTCACGGGGCAGGCGACGGCGCTGGGGCTGAGCCTGTGCGCGCCGCTGATCCTCTACGGCATGCTGTTCAATCTGGGGCAGGGGCTGGCGGCGCGGGTGGCGCCCTCGATCCAGGTGTTCTTCATCATGCAGCCCGCGAACCTGCTGCTCGGTCTCTCGGTCCTGGCGATGACGATGGGGGCGATGCTCACTGCTTTCGCGAACGCCATGGCCACGTTCATGCAGAGCGGGTGGAACCTCTGACATGGCCGATGACGCCCCCGACAAGGACCAGCGCACACACGAGCCTACGCAGAAGAAGCTCGACAACGCCCGCAAGCGCGGCGAAGTCGCCATCGCGCCGGAAGTTCGCCACGCCACGATGATGGCGGGCGCTCTGGCGGTGACGGGGTGGCTGGGGCTCTCGGCGATGGAAAGCCTGGGCACCATGCTCAAGCGGCTCTGGGGCCATGCGGAGGATTTCAGCCTCGATCCGGACGGCGCGCAGGGCCTTGCCACCGGGGTCGCGTGGCACACGCTGGTGTCGCTGCTGCCGGTCTTCGCGGTGCTGATGGCCGCGGCGGTGAGCACGATATTCCTGCAGGGCCGCGCGGTGATGAGCTGGTCGCGTCTTTCGCCGAAATGGTCCAAGCTCTCGCCCGCGAGCGGGTTCTCGCGCCTGTTCGGCACCCGCGCGCTGGTGGAATTCGCCAAGACGCTGGCCAAGATGAGCGCAATCGGCCTCGTGGTGTGGATGGTGCTGGCGCCGCGCCTGCAGGGCGTGGACGGGCTGGTCGGCCGCTCTCCCGGCGCGATCGGTGCGGCGGCGGGGGGGCTCGCGTTCGAGGCCCTGCGCGCGGTGGCGATGCTGGTCGCGGGTCTCGCGCTGTTCGACTTCCTGTGGCAGCGCCGCAGCTTCCTGCAGCGCATGCGCATGACCCTTCAGGAAGTGAAGGACGAGCACAAGCAGAACGACGGCGATCCCAAGATCAAGGCCAAGATCCGCCAGATCCAGATGCAGCGCTCGCGAAAGCGGATGATGTCGGCAGTGCCGACCGCCAGCGTGATCGTGACCAACCCAACGCACTACGCCGTCGCGCTCAAATACGAGCATGGCGTGACTGCCGCGCCGACGGTGGTAGCGAAAGGCGTGGACGCGGTGGCCCTGCGCATCCGCGAGGTCGCAGCCAAGGCCGGGGTGCCGATCTTGGAGAACCCGCCGCTGGCCCGCGCGCTCTTCGCGGCGGTGGAGATCGACCACCCCATCCCGATCGAGCACTATCAGGCAGTGGCGGAGATCATCGGCTACGTGCTGAAGCTGGCGAAGAAGGCGGGGCGCTGATGTTCCTCACCGAGCTTGTCTTGGGGAGGTGGCGCCGACGAAGTCGGCGACGGAGGGAGAATCTGCACGCCTTCTTCTCCTCCACCACCCGCTTCGCGGGCGGTCCCCCTTCCCCGAGACAAGCTCGGGGAGGAATTGCGTCGGTCACACCCGACCCTCCCAACTCCATCCTATAAAGCACACGATGCCCCGGCTGCCGTTCCTCCTCGCGCTTCTCGCCCTGTTGTCGCCCTCGGCGGCACAGGCAGGCCCGCAGCCGCGCATCAAGGACATCGTCGACGTCGAGAACGTGCGCACCAACCAGCTGGTCGGCTACGGCCTGGTGGTCGGTCTCCAAGGCACCGGCGACCGCATCCGCAACGTCCCCTTCACCGAGGAGACCTTGCAGGCGATGCTGGAGCGCATGGGCGTCAACATCCGGGGCACCCAGATGCTCACCCAGAACGTC
Organism: Novosphingobium sp. HR1a; assembly: GCF_015594425.1. Classification (NCBI taxonomy): domain Bacteria; kingdom Pseudomonadati; phylum Pseudomonadota; class Alphaproteobacteria; order Sphingomonadales; family Sphingomonadaceae; genus Novosphingobium; species Novosphingobium sp. HR1a. Next base: position 4,333 of record NZ_JABXWS010000057.1, on the reverse strand, counting down.
GCCGCCGTAACCGTCACCGCGACGATGCCGCCCTTCGCGCGCGCGGGATCGACGGTGGACGTGCAGGTTTCGGCGCTCGGCGACGCCAGCAGCCTGCAGGGCGGCATTCTCCTCGTCTCCTCGCTGCGGGCGCTGGACGGCGAGATCTACGCGGTGGCGCAAGGGCCCGTCGCCGTCTCCGGCTTCAAGGCGCAAGGGGCGGGCGCGAAGCTCAGCCGGGGCGTGATGACCACTGCGCGCATCGCCGGCGGCGCCATAATCGAGCGCGAGGTGCCTTATGACCTGCGCAATGCCCACTCGCTGAAACTGGCGCTGAAGAACCCCGATTTCACCACTGCGCGCCAGATCGCCCAGACCATCAACCGGCAGGCGCCCGACTCGGCCGAAGTGCTCGATCCCGGCACGGTGGAGCTGCGCCCCTATGGCAGCGGCTCGCTGATCGACCTCGTCACCCAGGTCGAGAACCTGACCGTCGCGGTCGACCAGCCCGCGCGGATCGTCATCAACGAGGCGGCGGGCACCGTGGTCATGGGCGCGGACGTGCGCGTCAGTCCGGTGGCCATCGCGCAAGGGGGGCTGACGATCAGCGTCACCGAGACCCCGGTGGCCTCGCAGCCCGCGCCGTTCTCGGGCGGGCAGACGGCGGTATTGCCGCGCACCACCATCCAGGCCAACGACGGAAACGGCGCGGCGCTGGCGATGCTGACCAGCGGCACTTCGCTGCAGACGCTGGTGGGCGGCCTCAATGCGCTGGGCGTCAGCCCGCGCGATCTCATCACCATCCTGCAGGCGCTCAAGACGGCGGGCGCGCTGCAGGCCGAAATAGCGGTGCAGTAGGATGAGCGATCCGATCAATACCTATCCCACGCGGCCGCCGGTTCAGGCGCCGACGATCTCGCAGGATCGCAGCCCGGCGGCGGTGGCGCGCCAGTTCGAAGGCGTCTTCGCAGGCCAGATCACCAAGATCATGATGGAAACCGTGGAGCAGGACGAGCAGTTCTCCGGCGGCCACGGCGAGGAGATGTTCCGCGGCATCCTGGCCGAGCAGATCGGCAACTCCATCGCGTCCGGCAAGGGCCTCGGCATTGCCTCGGCGGTCGAGGCGCAGATCATCCGCCTGCAGGGCGCGACCAATGCCGAATGACAACGAGACCGCCGCCGCCATCGTCGGGGTCATGACCTCGCTCTCCTCGGTCATGCGCGAGGAGACGCGCGCGCTGGAGAGCGGCATCCGCGCGCTCGACCTGGCCGAACTGGCCTCGGCCAAGGCGCGGCTCGTGGGCACGCTGGAGGAACACCTCGCCCGCGTGACGCGGCAGGAGCCGGGCTGGACCGCGCAGCTGGACGCCCCCTTGCGCGAGAGCTTCACCGAAGCGCTGGGCGAGCTGCGCGCCGCCTCGATGGTCAACGCCGCGCTGCTGGAACGGCACATCGAGCTGTCCGCCGACCTGATGGGCGCGATTGCGTCCGAGGCCAAGCGCCTGACCGGCAACCGCGCCTACGCCTACGGGGCGCGCGGCACCCTTGCCCGCGCGGACCTGACGACGCCGATTTCGCTCAACGGGGAGTTCTGAGCGGGTAATTTTCGGGAGCCCCGCCGCCCTCCGGCGTGCTAAGGCCGCAGTCTGTTTCGGGAAGGAGCGGCCTGATGGGCGGTATCTGCGGGAAACCCGTTCTGCTGCTGGCGGCGGCCATGGCATTCACCGCTTCGACGGCGCGGGCGCAGTCTGCGGGCACGCTGATCGCGACCGATCCGGTCGCCACCGCGCCTGCCGGCATGAAGGCCTGGCGCATCCGCTACTGGACCCGTGACGAGAAAGACCGGCCCCTCGCGGTGACCGGCATGGTCGTCGCCCCCGCTGCCCCCGCTCCCGCTGCTCCCGCCCGGCCGGTCATCGCCTGGACGCACGGGCTGGTCGGCATCGCGCGCCGCTGCGCGCCGTCGCTGGGGGACGACAACTTCACCGTGATCCCCGGCCTGAAGGACGCCCTCGCCCGCGGTTATACCGTGGTCGCGCCCGACTATCCGGGGCTGGGGTCGGAAGGCGTGCATCCGGTGCTGATCGGCGTGAGCGAGGGCCGTTCCACCCTCGATGCGGTGCGCGCCGCGCGTCGCATCCCGGCGGCGGCGAGCGGCACCCGCTTCGCGCTCTGGGGGGAATCGCAAGGCGGCCACGCAGCCTTGTGGTCCGGCCAGATCCAGGCACGCTACGCGCCCGAGCTGCAGCTGGCGGGGATCGTCGCGGTGGTGCCGCCGACCGACCTTCCCCGCAACTTGACGGAAGGCAGCGACCCGCGCGTGCGCGCCCTGTTGATCGCCTATACGGCGACCAGCTGGTCGCGGCTCTACGGCGCGCCCATGGCGACGTTCGGGTCGCCCTCGGTCCAGCGCGTGATGATGCGGCTCGCCGACAACAACTGCGTGCGCTTCGACGCCCGGCCCAAGCTGGGCACCATCGCCGGCATCGCCATTGCCCAGCGGGCGATCGCCAGGCTCGATTTATCCCGGCAGCAGCCCTGGGGCCGCATGATGCGCGCAAACAATCCCTCGGCGGCGGCGATCCCGGTCCCCGCCCTGATCGCGACCGGAACGGCGGACACGATCGTCGCCCCGGCCGTGGTGCGCGACTTCGCCCGCCTCGCCTGCAGGCGGGGCAGGACCGTGCGCTTCATGTCGATACAGGGGGGCCGGCACGAGACCGTCGCGCGCAGCGAGGCGGCGGCGATGCTGGACTGGATCGACGCCCGCTTCGCCGGCCGCAAGGCACCGGGCAACTGCGGCACGTTCTGAAAGACGATTCCCGGTCAGTCCTTCCCGGCCTAAATTCCGAGCCATTGCTCGGTGTGTTTGCGCAAGTCGATGCCCGCGTTGTGGTCATATGCGATCCACGCGCTCGTCGCCAGCATCGTCCGCAAGATGCTGAACAGCGATCCGACCAGGAAGTGTTCGGCGAAATTGCGCTCGTCCATGTCCTTGAAGCGCGCGACGGTCTTGAGCGCGATCACAGCGGCAAGGATCTCCCAGCTATGGACGATGATCCCCGTGGCCAGGATCAGCCGTTCGAATACGCCGATCCAGCGGCCCGCGTTGTGCGCCGCAGTAGGAAGATGCGCGATGGAATCCTTCAGGCCGCTGAGGTGGAAGATCCCCCGGCAGATCAGGTTGCCCTCCCAGGTCAGCAGTATCAGGGCTACTGCGGTGTAAAGGAATGCGCACCCCATTTGTCGGCCCCCGGCAATCGGTATCGATGGTCGAGCTCGGCGAGCGCCTTGTGAATGGCGGCCCACTGGATGACATACAGCTCGAAGTCGCCTGCGCTTTGCACTTTGTAGACGTTGTGTACGCTGACATTGCGGGCGTTCGCCACTTCGGCGACCGAGGCCCCGGCCAGCAGCTTGACGATATCGCCGCGCTGGGCCTGCGACCACCCGCGCTCGATGGCGGTCAGGCTTGCGCCGCTTGCTTCCAGCAGGGTTTCGAGAAGCCCGTACTGCGGGAAGGAGAAGCGGTAACGGCTCGCAGAGCGCTTTTCCCCCAGACGTTCCCGGGCGTCGGCGAAGCCCGGCCCCATCATGTTCCAGGCGCGCCGGGAGTTGACCGGTGTTCTAAGATCGATGCTGCCGATCACGAAACGGCAGTCGATGTCCTTGCCCAGCAACTCGAAGCGGATCTCGCGCGCGGCTTGCGCGGCAGCCACCAGCGAGGTGAACAGGCCCTGGAATTCGTCGCCGAGCGTTATCGTCAATGGCGAGGCCATGTCGGCGGCAAGGGCCTTGTTCTGGCGGTCGATCGCGGCATTGAACCGGGCGTGCAGGTCCCGGGGATCCGCATGCCGCTCGCTCCCCACGAGTTCGCCCATGAGGACGGCATGGAAGGAGGGGGAGGAAGCCATGAACGCGGTGACGGCATCAACCCAAAAAAGGGTCACTTCAATTTTTAACCCAAATTCGGTGTAATCGAAGAATTATCCCAAAAACGGGTTACAACTCCCGGGGGCGAGCGCCGCGAGTGGCGTCGCCCTTACTCGAACACCGCGGAGAGCACCGCCGCGACGTCGGCCGGGGCGAGGGTGTCGAGCATCACTTCCAGATCAGGGCTTTGCGAATAGCCGAGCATGCGGCCGTGCCGGTCGGCGGCGACGGAAAGGACGCGCAGCGCCTCACCCTCGCGCACGACGGCGAGACCGCCGGTGGCGGGGTAGCGGTCGGGGTCCACCACCAAGGTAGCGCGGCCGGGCAGTCCCGCGCCCAGCGTCGGGCGGCCGAGGCGCAGGGCCCATAGGGCGCGCGGGGCCCTCGTATAACTTACGTACGTAATAGTATAGTCTATACG